>NZ_VOQS01000004.1 GCF_007995085.1 Paraburkholderia azotifigens | reverse complement strand
GCTATTCGCTGGCGTCCGCGTGCGGCGGGCTGCTGTTCGGCATGGGCGGCATGCATCTGCCGTTCGCCGTCGCGCTGGCCGTGGCGTGCGGTTTCGCGCTGCTGCCTCTCCTGTATCTGCGGCGCAAGCGCGCGAAACGCATCGTGCAGCTCGAACGCCAGTTGCCCGATGCCGCCGATCTGATCGCCCGCGCGCTGCGCGCGCCGGCCACTCGTTTCCCGCCGCGCTCGCATGGTCGCCGACGAGTTGCCCAATCCGCTCGGCGGCGAATTCCGCATTGCGTTCGACGAGATCAACTACGGCGTGGCGATGAACGATGCGCTGATGAACCTCGTGAGCCGCGTGCCCGTCGACGACGTGCGCTACTTCGTGATCGCCGTGCTGATCCAGCGCGAGGCGGGCGGCAATCTTGCGGAAATTCTCGGCAACATCGCGGGCATATCCGCGAGCGGCTCAAGCTGCTCGCGAAGGTGCGCGTGCTGTCGGCGGAAGGGCGGCTGTCGCGTGGATACTCGGCGTGCTGCCGTTCGTCGTGCTGGGCGCGCTGTCGGTGCTGAATCCCGGCTACTGCAAGGTGTTCTGGGAAGACGAGACGGGCCAGAAGATCGCGGGCGCCGCGCTGTCGACGATGGCGTTCGGCGTGATGTGGCTGCGCAGAACCGTGCGCATCCGCGTGTAGCCGCGCGAACACACACAACGCAAAAAACGGGGAAATCATGGAAACCGAACAGATTCTCGTGCTGGCCGCGATGTTCGTGATCGTGTTCGGCGCAGTGTGGAAAGCGATGTCGCTGCTGCGCCCCGATCCGCTGAAGCGGCGCATCGACGGCATTGCGGCGGCTTCATTGGGGGCAGCAGGCGTGCAGGGCATCCCGGACGCAGCGGACGCCGCCGCAGAAGAAAGCCCCGCCTGGATGGAAACGGTCGCGAAGGTGTCGCATCACGTCGCGCGGCTGTCGCTGCCGAAGGACGACTGGGACAAATCCGCGCTGCGGCGCCGCTTTGCGAACGCGGGGCTGCGCAGCGAAGGCGCGACGGCGATCTACTTCGCCGCCAAGACGCTGCTCGCGCTCGTGCTGCCTGCGCTCGCGCTGGTCGGCATCACGCTGCTGGCAGGCCCGGACGCGCAGAAATTCCTGCTGGTGGCGACGCTCTTGATGCGGCGATCGGCTTCTATCTGCCGAACGTGGTGCTGACCCGTCTCGTCGAGGCGCGCCAGCGCAAGATCTTCGAAGACCTGCCCGACGCGCTCGATCTGATGACGGTGTGCGTCGAAGCGGGCCTTGGGCTGGACGCGGCCATGCAGCGCGTCGCCGAGGAGATCGGCGTGAAGAGCCACGCGCTCAAGGAAGAATTCGAACTCATGCTGCTCGAACTGCGCGCGGGCTCGGCGCGAGAAGGCACTGCGCAATCTTGCGCTGCGCACGGGCGTCGAGGACATCGACACCCTCACGTCGATGCTGATCCAGGCGGACCGTTTCGGCACGAGCGTCGGCGATTCGCTGCGCGTGTTCATCGACGCGCTGCGCACCAAGCGCCGTCTGCGTGCCGAGGAACAGGCCGCGAAGATCGCGCTGAAGCTGCTGTTTCCGCTGATGTTCTGCATCTTCCCGACGCTGATCATCGTGCTGATCGGGCCCGCGGCGATGCAGGTCGCGCACCAGCTGCTGCCCACGATGAGCGGCATGCACTGAACCGGCGTCAGGAGCGACACGATGACGACCACACGTGCTCGTTCGCGCGTGCCGTCACGCAGGCGCAGCGGCCGCGCGCGCAGCGGCCGCCTGCAGGCGGGTGTCGCGGCCATCGAATTCGCGCTGATCGCGCCCGTGCTGTTCTTTCTGCTGTGCATGGTCATGGACCTCGGCGCCGCGCTGTGGGTGAACCTGACGATGCAATAAGCGGTGCGCGAAGGCGCGCGTTACGCGGTCGCGGGGCAAACGGGACTCGATCCGAACCAGTCGAAGCCGCAGCGCTATGTCGCCGTGATCGAGGCCAGGGCGCGCGCCGAAGGGATCTACGTGTTCGCACTCGGCTACGGCCCGTCGTTGCTGACGAAGAGGGCGCGGGCAGCGGCGAGGTCGGCCAGGACATTCTCAAATGCATCGCCAACGTCGCCGATGGCCGAGCGCCGCTACGACTCGAAGCAGCCCGTCGGCGTGTATGGCTACGCGGCCACGATCAACGACATCAAGCCGTGCTACGCGCAACTCGCGTCCGCCATTCTGCGCATCGCGAAGTAAGCAGGCAGTACGTGCGGGCGACTCGGCACTGACCGGCAACGGCGTGCCTTGAAGTGCGCGCGAAATAAAGGTGCGCTATCGTGTGACTGCTTGCGGCTGTGGTTTCGCCAGAGGTTTCGCCTCGGCACGCGCCGCAAGTTTCCAGTCGAACGCTTCGTTTCTCAACGGAGAAGCACGATGAGAAGCACGATGGTCAAGAAGACTGCGGTGCACGCGGCGGCGCATTCCGCGCAGGCTTCGCGCGCGTCCACGCGGCCCGCAAGGCAGAAGACGCGCGCGCCGCCGCGCATCCCGACATCGATGCGCAGGTCGTGCTCGTGCTGCAAGGCGGCGGCGCGCTGGGCGCGTATCAGGCGGGCGTGTTCGAAGCGCTGCACGACGCCGGGATCGAACCGGACTGGGTGATCGGCACGTCGATTGGCGCGATCAACGGCGCGATCATCGCGGGCAACCGGCCTGCCGAGCGCATGGAGCGCTTGCGCACGTTCTGGGATCGCGTGACATGGACGGGCTATCAGGCGCCGAACTGGCTCGCGGCCTGCGCGCCGGTTGCGCCGCGTTCGGACTGCCCGCCAGTCTTGCCGCCGCGCTTGCCACCGCATGGGCCCCATGGATTCCCGGCTACGAGCAATGGCTGCGCAACCTGTCGATCATGTCGCAAGGCTTGCCCGCGTTCTTCACGCCGCGCGCCGATGCATGGCTCGCGCTGCAAACGCCCGTCGGCATCGAACAGGCTGCGTTCTATCACACCGAGCCGCTGCGCGAGACGCTTGGTGCGCTGATCGACTTCGACTATCTGAACGGCAAGGAAACGCGGCTCACGGTCGGCACGGTCGGCGTGGGCAGCGGGCAGATGCGCTATTTCACCAACCGCGACGAGCCGCTCGACGTCGGGCATGTGATGGCGTCGGCGGCGTTCCGCCGGGCTTTCCATCGGTGCGAATCGACGGCGAAGCATACTGGACGGGGGGCATCTATTCGAATACGCCGCTCGAAGCCGTCTCGACGACCGGCCGCGGCATAGCTCCGTGATCTCACCGTGCAGCTGTGGCCCGGCGCATGGCGCCGAGCCTACTCGATCACGAGCGATGACCGTCAGCGCGACATCCAGTATTCGAGCCGCGCCGAGAGCCATCTCGAACGGCAGCGGCAGATTCACCGGCTGCGGCATGTGATCCGCGAACCGGCAAGCACTGCCCGACGACGAGCGCGAGTCGGCCGGTCAAGGAGCTGCTGAACTGGGGCGCGCACGACGATGCAGTGATCGAACTCGATGCGCCGAGCTCGGTCGCGACGATCTGCACAGGACATCGACTTTCGACGGATGGCATCCGCCGGCGCTGGGACGCGGTTATGCCGACGCGCAACGGATGATCGAACGTGCGCCGTGGCGCGCCGGAGCCGGACCCGAGGAAGGCATCGCGATCCATCGCTCGGATCCCGAGGCCGGGTAATGCGGCGACAGACGAACGATTGCGCGATCGCGCGAGCGTTGTACCTGCGCTGTCATGACGTTGCTTCGCGCGGCTTCGGCGCGTTGCGCCGGCGTGCCGGATGCGCGGCATGATCGGACGTTGATGACGTTGATCGGACTTATTACGGCGGCAGCCGATTGCAGGTAAAAACGGGCGCACAAGAACGACATGACTCATCCCAATGCGGCATTGATCGAGCGATTCTACGAAGCATTCCAGCGGCGCGATGTCGAGACGATGGCGGCGTGCTACGCGCCCGACGTCACGTTTAGCGATCCCGTCTTCACGGAGCTGCACGGCGACGAAGTGAGCGACATGTGGCGCATGCTGGTGTCGCGCGCGCAGGAGTTCACGCTCGCGTTCAGCCATGTCACGGCCGACGACGAACACGGCAGCGCGCATTGGGTCGCGAGTTATGTGTTCAGCCAGACGGGCCGGTCCGTCGTCAATCAGATCGACGCGCGCTTCGTGTTCCGCGACGGCTTGATCGTCGAGCACCGCGACCGTTTCGATCTGTGGCGCTGGGCTAGTCAGGCGTTGGGCGCAAAGGGCGCGCTGCTCGGCTGGACGCCGTTCGTGCAGGGCGCGATTCGCGAGCAGGCGAAACGCGGGCTCGCTGCGTGGCGCGCAAGAACGGCATGAGCTCGGCATGAGCGGGACGTAAGCGGGCGTAAGCGGGCACGGCAACGAAGCAGCGAGGGTGTGATGCGAAGTGGATGCGGCATGGCAGGAATGGCTCACGACGAACGTGAGCCGCGGGTGCACGCCCGAGTCGATGGTCGAGGCGATGGTGCAGGCGGGTTTCGAGGCCGACGCGGCGGGCGAGATCGTGCGCCGCGCTTCATCGGAGCAACGCGCGGAAAACCGCGCGGAGACGGGCACGCAGGCGGCCGTCATCGACAAGCCGACGGAAGACGAAACGCGTGCCTATCACTACGATGCGTGTCCCGTCGCGGCGGGCAACACGGTACGCGCGCACGACCGCGACGTCGCCGTTCGCGTGCGCTTCGAACGCCCGCAGGCGATCGTGTTCGACGACGTGCTGTCGCGCGACGAATGCGACGAGCTGATCGAGCGCGCACGGCATCGGCTGAAACGCTCGACCACCGTCAATCCCGAGAACGGCCGCGAGGATGTGATCCAGCTGCGCACCAGCGAAGGCTTCTGGTTCCAGCGCTGCGAGGACGCGTTCATCGAGCGGCTGGACCGCCGTATCTCCGCCCTGATGAACTGGCCGCTCGAGCATGGCGAAGGGTTGCAGATTCTGCACTACACGAAAGGCGGCGAATACCGTCCGCACTTCGATTACTTTCCGCCCGGCCAGGGTGGCAGCCTGCTGCATACGTCGCGCGGCGGCCAGCGTGTGGCGACGCTGATCGTCTATCTGAGCGACGTCGATGGCGGGGGGAAACCGTCTTTCCGGATGCGGGGCTCGCGGTGATGGCGCGGCAAGGCGGCGCAATCTACTTCCGCTACATGAACGGGCGACGGCAGCTCGATCCGCTGACGCTGCACGGCGGCGCACCTGTCACGAGCGGCGAGAAATGGATCATGACGAAGTGGATGCGCGAGCGGCCTTACGTTTAGCGCTAACCCCGGACGGCGTGTCGACCGTCAGGCGATGCGAAATGGTTGCAGGTATGGCAAGTGCTGCAAGACGGCCAGCGTATCGATGGGCCGTTTCAAATGCCCCCTGCGCCGACGCATCGACCTCCTGACGGGAACAAGACACAAAGGGGACCACCCATGGACAACTATCAACTGGAAAGCGAACTCCAGCATCTGGAGCGCGTGTTCAAAAACATCTCTGCGGAACACCGTTTTCCGCTTTCATACTGGCGCAACCGGCTCAACGCGGTCATGGCGGCGCGGCTCGTGCCCTCGCAGCTGACGCGCGCGCGCAAGCTGGACGAACAGCTGCGGGTGCTCGAAATGCGCGCGCCGGCGGTGGGCTGACCGCGAGGCTGACTGCGCGCTTCACTTCACGATGACTGCGTGAGCCAGGCACAGCGAATGCTCGGATCTGATCGACTGACGCAACCGTGCGTCGGCGTAACCAGACGGAGTCAGCCATGAACAAGGATCAAGTGAAGGGCACTGCCGAGAAGATGAAGGGCAAGGTCAACGAGGCCGTCGGCAAGGCAACGGGCAACCGCAGCCAGGAATTGAAGGGCGACGTGCAGCAGGGCGCCGGCGAAATGCAGAAATCCTACGGCGACGCGAAGGAAGCCGCCAAGGACGTCGAACGCGAAAACCGCAAGCATCATCACTGATCAGACGGCGCACAGAGTAGAGCCGCCCGGCGGTTCGATCACAGGGAGCGTATAAACCAGACGGGCAAAGCCCGCAGGGCCGCGTTGCGACGCGGCCCGTTTCATTTGATGTTGTCTTCGATGCGTGCGGCGCAGGCGATCCGTTGCGCGCGCAGCCATTAGAATGAGCGGTCCATTCATCCTGCACTGGACCTTGCGTGCCTTCTCCGCTTTCCACGTCCAACCTTGATGTGCTTGCCGCGCTGCGCAGCGCGACGGGCAGCCGTCATGCGCTGATCGATTCGGCGATGCCGCTGTCAGCGGATGCACCGACTTGCATGACTATCGCTTGCATCTGCAACTGATTGCGCGTGGCTCGCGCCGCTGGAGCGATGGCTTGGCGCTTCGGACGGCCCGCAGCATGCGTTGCCGTTTGTCGCGCGGATGCCGTTGATCGAAGCGATCTCGCCGATCCTTCGTTGCGCGGCGGAACGATACGTTCGACACGGTTGGAGACGACACTACGCCGTCCGATGCCGGCGATGCCGCTATCGATGGGGCGCGTGCTACGTGATCGAAGGATGCAACTGGGCGGGACCGTGCTTTACCGGCGTTTGCGCGAGATGCTGGCGCCGCATCCGTTGCGCTATCTGAGCGGCGACATGAGCGGCGACATGAGCGGCGACGGCGTGCCGCCCGGCCTCGCTGGAAAGTCTTCCTCGACGCGATGCGCCGGACGTCCACGCGCCGCGCGATATCGCGCGTGCGTGCGACGGCGCAAGGGACCGTTCGATCGTCTGCTGCATTGATTCCGGCGACGCAGACGGTCGACATCAATGCCGACAGCGGCGCCGCAGAAAGCACTCGGCGAGTTGCGCAGCTAACGCGGCTCTGCGCTTGCGCGCCATTCAGCGGTGTTCAACGGTGTTCAACTGAGGGACGCGTCGCCGCGCCTTGCAGCGGTCCGGCTCCGCCAGGCGGCCGGCGCAGCAGCAGATCGACCTGGCCTAGCAGGGCTCGCGCGCGACTGGCTTGTGCAGCGTGCATTCGCAATCGAGATCGCCAGGAATGCGGGCGAGGCGCTCCACAGATCACGGGCATGCCGTCTAGGCCGGATCGCTTGAGTCTGCGGCACATTCGGCGCCGTCCATGCCCGGCATCATCAGATCCGTGATGACGAGCGCGGGTGCACGCGTTGCGCCAGCTCGACGCCCCTTGCGAGGCTCGAAGCAGTGAGCACGTGAAAGCCCTCCAGTTCGAGCAGGAGAGCCCACGCGATCAGGAGGTCCGGCTCGTCGTCGATGGCAGGGATGGTGGGAGCGGCTGTCCGATAAGGCGTTCGAATCCATGTGTACAGGCATGCTTTTGCTCTCGCAGCCGGCTAGTTGGGTGCAGAGGGGCAGGCGGTAACTGACGAAAACGTCATCGTGAATTGGTTTTGCGGCACGCATGACCCGTGCCATCGTATCGAAGGCACGACGCCGACATGTGCGCGCGGTTTGCTCCGCGCGCGCGGCATCACGGCCCATGAGCGGCCGCCAGGCGTGGCGGGGGTTCGCGGGAGATGGCGCCAATGTGCGTCGCGCAACGGCGCGCATGGCGAGTGGATGCGGAATCGACCGGTGTCGGAGCGAACGGCGCGTCGTTGTAGTTTGGCGCGCTGCCTGTCATTTTTCCAGTCGCATGGCATGAGCGTGACATGAGCCGCGCATGAACACGGGCGCGAGTCGGCTGATGGCCGGAGGTTTCACTTCCTTTCGGGTAGACTGCAAGTCCATGGACAGACTAACCAGCCACCGCGCCGCGTTGCCGGTCGACACCACGCAAGTGTTCGAACTGTTGCCGGATGCCTGGCTGATCCTCGACGAGCGTTTCGAAGTCGTGCTCGCCAACGCGCGTTATCGCGCGATGCACGGCGTCACACTGGCCGACATTCGAGGCCGTTCCATCTACGACATCAACCAGTTTGGCTCGCAATCGCAACGCGAATTGCGGCGCAGCTGGCTCGATTCGATGCTGCCGGGACTCGCACCCGGCGAAAACCGTCTGTCTCCGTTGATCCGCTATGACACGCCGATGCCGAACGCGAGCGACGGCGAGCTGACGCCACGCTACTGGCAGGTGCGCACGTCGACGATCGACGGTGGCGGAGGCGCGCGTCGATGATCGCCATGTGCGTGATGGATGTCAGCGATTCGATTGCCGTGACCGAGCGCGATCAGCGCGAGCGCGCGAAGCTGCGTTCGCAGGCGCGCCTGCGTCAGGTGCTGGTCGACGAGGCGAATGCGGAGCTGCGCGTGCACCGCGAGCAGTTGCGCCAGGCGCTGGAGTTTGCGCATGTCGGCGCGTGGGAACTGGATCCCGCGACGGGGGCGATCGAGGGCACCGAGCAGTGCAAGGTGAATCTCGGTGTCGCGCCATCGGATTATTGACGCAGACGCTGTTGTTCGACGAACTGGTCGACGAAGCCGATCGCGTGCGCGTGAACGAGGCGATGAGTCGGGCGCTTGCACAGCGCGAGCATTTCGAGGTGGAGTTCCGCGTCACCTGGCCGGACCGCTCGGTGCACTGGATTCTGCTGCGCGGCCTTGGCCGTTATCAACCGGCTGATACGCTGAACGCGATCGTCGGTTTTACGCTCGATATCACGTCGCGCAAGGAGGCCGAACTCGAGCAGCGTGCGATTGCCGAGTCTGAGAAGCGCGCGCGCGCGAGTGGATCATTCGTCACGGCCGTGAGTCACGAATTGCGTTCGCCGCTTGGTGCGATTTTGTCGTGGACGACGCTATTGCAGCGCGCGGCCGATCCTTCACATGTCGTGTGCGCGCGGCGGGGTGATCGAGCGCAATGCGCATCAGTTGTCGCATATGGTCGATGATCTGCTCGACAGCGGCGCGATTGCGACGGGCAAGCTCTCGGTGAGCCTGGAGCCTGTCGATCTTGGCGCGCTGGCGGCAACGTGGCCGAGGATATCCGCATGACGGCGGAAACGAAGGGACTGCGGCTCGTGGTCGGCGAACTGGCGTCCTGTGTGGTGATGGCCGATCAAAGCCGGATGAAGCAGGCGCGTGGAATCTTTATCGAATGCGGTGAAGTTTTGCGCGCAGGGCGAGGTTGAGATTAGTGTGACCGTTAAAGGTCAGCAGGTCGAGTTGATGGTGCGGGATACCGGGGTGGGATCGAGCCCGATGGTTTGGCCCGCATCTTCGAGCGGTTTCGGCAGATTAATCCTGAAAGCGGTGGGCGCGTTGCAGGGCTTGGGCTCGGGCTTTGGCTTGTTAAGCATCTCGTTGATTTGCATCACGGGAGTGTGCGGGCTGAAAGCCCTGGGAGAGGGCTCGGGTCCTGGTTTATTGTGACGTTGCCGTTTATCGGTGATTTTTTTGTCTGCGACGCTAGTCGCCATTTTTGTTTTTTTGCTTTTTGTTTTTTTGCTTTTCGCTGGGGGGCGTCCGCGAATTCGTATCGGTGCTTCACGCGTTGCCCCTGTGCGGGGCGGCACCTACTTTTCTTTGCAGCGGCAAAGAAAGTAGGCAAAAGAAAGCCGCTCACACCGCCAATCTTGTGTTGCCTGCGGGCCCCCAACGGGTCCCGCACTCCAGACGCAACGCACTATTTGGTGCTCGTTGCCAGCGCCTTTGACGGGCGCATCACCCTCTCCAGTCACCCGTAGCGAAGCCAGCGGCAGCTAATTGCCTGCGCGCCCAGGTGGCAAACGGTGTGTAGGCTGTCGCGCCGTACGCGTGCGCTCCTACGACACCGATCCCGCTTTTGAGTCCGGAGTGGGCATCTCGTCGCGACAGCCTACACACAGTTTGCCACCTGGGCGGCCGTGGACTTCCTGGTAATGCGGCCTGTGGCACGGGAGTGTGAAGTAGGTGAGGCGTGAGTTAGTACGCTGGCGGCGTCAGACAGTGCGATGTCGTGTGGAGTGCGGGACCCGTTGGGGGCCCGCAGGCAACTACAGAACTGCGGTGTTAGCCGCTTTCTTGCTTACTTTCTTTGCGGCGGCAAAGAAAGTGCCGCCCGCACAGGGGCAAGCACCGATACGAATTCGCGGACGCCCCCCAGCGAAAAGCAAAAAAACAAAAAGCAAAAAAACAAAAATGGCGACTAGCGTCGCAGACAAAAAAATCGATAAACCGGCAACGTCACAATAAACCAGGACCCGAGCCCTCTCCCAGGCTTTCAGCCCGCACACTCCCGTGATGCAAATCAACGAGATGCTTAACAAGCCAAAGCCCGAGCCCAAGCCCTGCAACGCGCCCACCGCTTTCAGGATTAATCTGCCGAAACCGAAAGATGCGGGCCAAACCATCGGGCTCCACACCCGGTATCCCGCACCATCAACTCGACCTGCTGACCTTTAACGGTCACACTAATCTCAACCTCGCCCTGCGCGCAAAACTTCACCGCATTCGATAAAAGATTCCACGCGACCTGCTTCATCCGGCTTTGATCGGCCATCACCACACAGGACGCCAGTTCGCCGACCACGAGCCGCAGTCCCTTCGTTTCCGCCGTCATGCGATATCCTCGCCACGTTGCCGGCCAGCGCGCCAAGATCGACAGGCTCCAGGCTCACGAGAGCTTGCCCGTCGCAATCGCGCCGCTGTCGAGCAGATCATCGACCATATGCGACAACTGATGCGCATTGCGCTCGATCACCCCCGCCGCGCGCACGACATGTGAAGGATCGCCGCGCGCTGCAATAGCGTCGTCCACGACAAAATCGCACCAAGCGGCGAACGCAATTCGTGACTCACGGCCGTGACGAAATGATCCATCGCGCGCGCCACTTCGTCGCTATGCCCCGCGCGCGCTTCTCAGACTCGGCAATCGCACGCTGCTCGAGTTCGGCCTCCTTGCGCGACGTGATATCGAGCGTAAAACCGACGATCGCGTTCAGCGTATCAGCCGGTTGATAACGGCCAAGGCCGCGCAGCAGAATCCAGTGCACCGAGCGGTCCGGCCAGGTGACGCGGAACTCCACCTCGAAATGCTCGCGCTGTGCAAGCGCCCGACTCATCGCCTCGTTCACGCGCACGCGATCGGCTTCGTCGACCAGTTCGTCGAACAACAGCGTCTGCGTCAAACATCCGATGGCGCGACACCGAGATTCACCTTGCACTGCTCGTGCCCTCGATCGCCCCGTCGCGGGATCCAGTTCCCACGCGCCGACATGCGCAAACTCCAGCGCCTGGCGCAACTGCTCGCGGTGCACGCGCAGCTCGCATTCGCCTCGTCGACCAGCACCTGACGCAGGCGCGCGCCTGCGAACGCAGCTTCGCGCGCTCGCGCTGATCGCGCTCGGTCACGGCAATCGAATCGCTGACATCCATCACGCACATGGCGATCATCGACGCGCGCCCTCCGCCACCGTCGATCGTCGACGTGCGCTGCCAGCGTGGCGTCAGCTCGCCGTCGCTCGCGTTCGGCATCGGCGTGTCATAGCGGATCAACGGAGACAGACGGTTTTCGCCGGGTGCGAGTCCCGGCAGCATCGAATCGAGCCAGCTGCGCCGCAATTCGCGTTGCGATTGCGAGCCAAACTGGTTGATGTCGTAGATGGAACGGCCTCGAATGTCGGCCAGTGTGACGCCGTGCATCGCGCGATAACGCGCGTTGGCGAGCACGACTTCGAAACGCTCGTCGAGGATCAGCCAGGCATCCGGCAACAGTTCGAACACTTGCGTGGTGTCGACGGGCAACGCGGCGCGGTTGGCTGGTTAGTCTGTCCATGGACTTGCAGTCTACCCGAAAGGAAGTGAAACCATCCGGCCATCAGCCGACTCGCGCCCGTGTTCATGCGCGGCTCATGTCACGCTCATGCCATGCGACTGGAAAAATCGACAGCGCAGCGCGCCTAAACTTACAACGACGCGCCGGTTCGCTCCGACACGCGGTCGGTTCCGCATCCACTCGCCATGCGCGCCGTTGCGCGACGCACATTGCGCGCCATCTCCGCGAACCCCGCCACGCCTGGCGGCCGCTCATGGGCCGTGATGCCGCGACGCGCGGAGCAAGACCGCGCGCACATGTCGGCGTCGTGCCTTCGATACGATTGGCACGGGTCATGCGTGCCGCAAAACCAATTCACGATGACGTTTTCGTCAGTTACCCGCCTGCCCCTCTGCACCCAACTAGCCGGCTGCGAGAGCAAAAGCAATGCCTGTACACATGGATTCGAACGCCTTATCGGACAGCCGCCCCCACCATCCTGCTCATCGACGACGAGCCGGACCTCCTGATCGCGTGGGCTCTCCTGCTCGAACTGGAGGGCTTTCACGTGCTCACTGCCTTCGAGCCTCGCAAGGGCGTCGAGCTGGCGCAACGCGTGCACCCCGCGCTCGTCATCACGGATCTGATGATGCCGGGCATGGACGGCGCCGAAGTGTGCCGCAGACTCAAGAGCGATCCCGGCCTAGACGGCATGCCCGTGATCCTGTGGAGCGCCTCGCCCGACATTCCTGGCGATCTCGATTGCGAATGCACGCTGCACAAGCCAGTCGCGCGCGAGACCCTGCTAGGCCAGGTCGATCTGCTGCTGCCGGGCCCTGGCGGAGCCGGACCGCTGCAAGGCGGGCGACGCGTCCCTCAGTTGAACACCGTTGAACACCGCTGAATGGCGCGCAAGCGCAGAGCCGCGTTAGCTGCGCAACTCGCCGAGTGCTTTCTGCGCGCCGCTGTCGGCATTGATGACCGTCCGCGTCGCCGGAATCAATGCCAGCAGACGATCGAACGCGTCCCTTGCGCCGTCGCACGCACGCGCGATATCGCGGCGCGTGGACGTCCCGGCGCATCGCGTCGAGGAAGACTTTCCAGCGAGGCCCGGGCGGCACGCCGTCGCCGCTCATGTCGCCGCTCATGTCGCCGCTCAGATAGCGCAACGGATGCGGCGCCAGCATCTCGCGCAAACGCCGGTAAAGCACGGTCCCGCCCAGTTGCGATCCTTCGATCACGTAGCACGCGCCCCATCGATAGCGGCATCGCCGGCATCGGACGGCGTAGTGTCGTCTCCAAACCGTGTCGAACGTATCGTTCCGCACGCGCAACGAAGGATCGGCGAGATCGCTTTCGATCAACGGCATCCGCGCGACAAACGGCAACGCATGCTGCGGCCGTCGTCGAAGCGCGCAAGCCATCGCTCCAGCGGCGCGAGCCACGCGGCAATCAGTTGCAGATGCAAGCGATAGTCATGCAAGGTCGGTGCATCCGCTGACAGCGGCATCGCCGAATCGATCAGCGCATGACGGCTGCCCGTCGCGCTGCGCAGCGCGGCAAGCACATCAAGGTTGGACGTGGAAAGCGGAGAAGGCACGCAAGGTTCCAGTGCAGGAATGGACCGCTCATTCTAATGGCTGCGCGCGCAAACGGATCCTGCGCCGCACGCATCGAAGACAACATCAAATGAAACGGGCCGCGTCGCAACGCGGCC
>NZ_VOQS01000002.1 GCF_007995085.1 Paraburkholderia azotifigens | reverse complement strand
GCGGCGCAGGTTAGCCAGTTCCTCCGGTGAGGCCTGCTGCTGGCCTTGTGCAGCGACCTCCGTGCTGATCGCAGGGGCACGGGCTGCCTCCGGGGAACTGCTCGGTAGGGCATTCTCCGGCGTCTCGGTGAAGTGACGTTGAGGTAGCGCGCCGGCGAACGTCTGGTCGCGCTTCGAGCTGGCCGGGTCCGCGTCGGGAGCTTCGGATGCAACGCGTGCCACGCGAGAAAACCGATCAGCGCGAGAGCCACCACGACCATCAGCAGAAGAAAGGCAGCAAGGCCCGGAACAGACCGCCTGGGACCAGCCACGAACGGCTGCCGGCCGTCCGGTACGGATTCGGCGTGTCGTGACGGTCGGTCATCGGTTATCTCCATTGTCCTGTTGAGCACCCGCCGAACGTTGGGCGAAACCGTACCGCTCGGGTTTGCGCCGAGCGCGGGATTGAAGTTCCGGTTGAGGACACCGATTACCTTGCCCGCCCGACCGGACTCGCCACTCCCTGGCAACCAGTTCGGCGACGATGATGTTGGGTTCGTCCCTTCGATATGGACGTTAGGTACGGTTTCCTTGCCGCTGGCGCTGATATAGGTGATGGTCGGCAACTCGGCGTTCGGGAGGAACTTGAAAGACGTGAAGCGATAGTTGTCCCACACGTTGACGGGGTGATATCGTTCATCGCCGGATCGTAAGACCGTTCATAGCTCATGTTCACCAGCCCCTGATCGGAAGCCGTCGCGAGTGCATCCTTCACGCGCTGCGCGTTCGTCTTCGCGAGCGCCGCGCGGCGGTCGTCGTCCGGATAGTTGTAGTTCAACGCGATCGTTGCCGAACGCATTGCCCACGGCGTTCTGATGAAGCTCCCGGCCGTGTTGCCGGCACTGCCATCGTCGGCCTTTTTCGAGCCAATGAAGTGCAGCAGCAGGTGATACACGCGGCGATCGGTAACCAGCACCAGGTTCGTGTCGCTGTTCGCCTGCGTGGGCTGCACGAAAATGTGATTGCCGTTCTGTGAGAGCGCCCACGCTGCCTGGTCACCAAAGGCGTGTAACGTACCGCTCGCCAGGTGCAACCGTAATCGTCAGCGCGAGGCCAATCACGCAATTGACTTCAACGGTATCGATCGGGTTGTAGGTGATCGACTTGATGCGATGATCGTACGGAGAATCTTTCTTCGGGCCCATGCGTGCTGCACGCCCGTGAACGCGAGCGCGGCAAGCAAGGGAATCATTGCAAGGCGCATGCTCAATTCTCCGTAGCCTCGGCGTTCGGCCGGAAGGCCAGCACCTGCAACCCAAACGGGTTGATGAAGCGCTGCTTCGCGGTCATGGGCCTGGTTGCGTACCTGTACGCAACCGTCGCGATCCAGTATTTCGACGGCTCATCGCTCGGACGGGCACGATACTTTCTGGTTGTGGAGTAACGCACCGTCGCGATGCCGTGGTCGCGATCGAGAATGCCGACGAAACGTTGACCCGGGTCATTTCGGTATCGCCAAGCTTCTTGTCGGGCGCGTCCGCGCCGTTCCAGAGTTTCTGGTACCTGTCCGCAACCTCGCCGGTTGCCGTTAGGCCGATGAAGTCGTAGTCGGCCTGCGCCGAGTAGAACTCATAGCCTTCGTGGTGGATGACAAACTGGGCAATCCAGTAGCTATCAACAACCTCGCCGTAAGACGTGGTTTCGTCTGGCATCAGTGACACCTGCTGGACTGCGCCCGTCTTCGGGTCCATGACCAGCATGTGTTCCGGAATCGGGCTGGCTGTAACGCCAGATGACGAAGCCTGCCAGGCGAGCGAGAGGAACCCGAAGCCGATGGCCGAAGCGCTGACTTGCCACGCCCGCTTGCGCGATGTCAGGACTTATCAAGCAGATCGACTTCGAGGCCTTGACGCTCTTCCTTGTACTTCTCAATGTCGTTTGCGGTGATCGGCGTCACGCCCGACTTCCCCGGTTTCCAGGAGCCAGATTCATCATCGTGCGGTTCCTCCTGCATTTTTCGACATGAGCGACTGCGGCGTGATACGGCCCTGCAGCTCTTCGGGAATGGTCTTGTTGACGGGAACAAGCCTGGTCATGTCGGGCTCGGGCGGGGGCGTAACGTGGGCGCATCCGGCAAATGAGGTCAACACCATCAGACCGGCAGCGATATGGCGAGTGTTCATCGACTCCTCCCTGAGACGGGTTTTAGGAGCGGTTCTGCGAGCCTTAGGAGCCTCGGCGTAACCGCTGCTGGCACTGCCGGAGCTGGTAGGTGAACTGCCGGCGAGCTGCTGCTGCCGGAACCTGAGGACGAACTACCGCTGGAGCCCGACCCGCCGAAGCTACCGACTGATCCCTGGGAGCCTCGTGCATATGAATACCCGTCACTGGCGCCGCTGGAACTGCCGGACGATCGGCCGGCGGAACCTGACGAACCGGACCCGCTGCCGCTTCCGGTACCGCCACCGCTGCCCGAACCGCTGTTGCCGCCGCTACCCTTGCCTCCGCCATTGCCGGTCGGAGAGGGACGCGGCTGGGGAAGGTGCTGGCGAGTTTCGTACTGACGCCGTTGGTCCATCGCGCGGCTAGATCAGGCAGGGACTTCAGGAGAACAACGGCCATAACGGTGATGATGCCGGCGGTGATGATTGCCATCAGTGCGCCTGAGTTCGGATTGGGGTTCGCCGCCGCTGAAATAGCGTTGTCGAAGAAGTGCATGAAAATTCCAAAGCTCATCGCCGTCATGGCAATGAGGAAAATGTAGTTAAGGACTGAGCCAAGCCAGTTCCCGAAGAAACTAACAAGCGGCGGGACTATCAAGAGCAGGATGAAAAATGGCCCAAAACATACGGTGATCGCCAGCAGGAATTTGGCGAGCAGGATCGAAATAGCCCCAATTCCGCAAATCAGCAGTGTGGAAATGATTACAACAATGCCGAGTATCAGCGCGACCAACCCTCGTTCTGACGTAATGCCTGCTTGATCGAACAACGTTCTCATGACCGTAAGACTGTGGTCCATCGCCGAATCGATCATGCCGGCTATGGCGCTCGTGCTGCCGCTGGCGGTAGAGCCATTCAACAGCAGCACCGACCCTAGCTCGTCTGGCAGGTGCATGGCAGTGCTCGCCAGAGTCGTTACGTACAGCCCGCCGGCACCGGCGATGGCTACGATGGCAAAATACTTGACGAACTTCTCTACGAGCTGCGACAGCGGCTCGCCGCTAGGTCGCAAGAGCGTAGCGAGGCCGTCGATGGTGAGCTGAATCGTGAGGCCAAGCGCCGCAATCGGCGCGGCCCATCCAATAATTCGACTCACATTCTCAGCAACGATTTGCGTCGTTACCGCGTCCATGTAGTTGAATATTTGGGTTACGCCATCGTAGGCCATCGCGTTTCCTCTACTTGTTGGTCAAGTTGGGCACATTGTTCGCGTCGCCGCCCTTCTTGTAATAGTCTTTGCCGTTGATATAGATATCGGACTCGGCATTGGATGCGTTCATGCACTCGGGAGTCACCGCTTTCGCGGCGTCGTCCTTGCATTGAGCTACCATCGTTTTCCGTTCCGCGTCGTGGTCTCGATACCAACTCCGCGTGTGGCTTTCCTCCTTGTTGTTGCAAGCGACGAGAACGAGAGCTACGAGAATGAGCAAACACTTCTTCATGGTGGTTATCCTTAATTGCCGGTGAGATCCGGTGCGGTGTTGGTTTCGCTGTCGTCGCCGAGCAGGTATCGTTTCTGGGCGATTGCCTGTTGCTGACGCAACAGTTGCTCTTGCGCCTGCTGCCCCATCGCCATCAGCTGAAGCTTGGCTTGCTCGCCGTGGATTGCGCCCTGTGCGGTCTGGATGCGTGCCTGCAAGTCCTCGATCTGCTTTTGCGTCGTGGCCTGTCCGATCTGCTGCGTGAGCGTTTGCATGTCGTTCAGTTCGCGCATCTGGTTGTCATAGGCCTGTTCGGTCATCGCCCGGTCATAGGCCCCCTTTGCATGGAGCTGCTGGTCGATGAATTTGAGCGCATCGCCGCGACCCATGCCGCGGATCTGATTGTCGAACTGAGAGAGGATGGACGAGGCGGAACCGGAGACGCTGGAGGTACTGTTCATCGCGTCGGAATAGACCTGACTCCAGTTCTGCGGCAGGTTCCCGCGAAGGCTCGAAATACTCATTGGCAACATGCTGCTGTAGCCTCCGACCGACCCGGTAATCGCTTCGTACTGCTGTCGCGCCTGATCGAGCTGTGCCTTTAATTGCGCGATCTGCTGCATCGCCTGAGTCACAACGGTGAGGTCGCAGGTCGGACAGGCGGTGATGATCTGCGCGTGTGCGCCGGTGCACGAGGCAGCCAGCGCGAGCGCAATTGCGGTGTGTTTCAAGAGGTTCACGACGTCTCTCCTAGTAACGGCCCGGCTTCTTACCAACGACAGCGGCGTAGTAACGAGGCAGCCACACGTCCGGATCGTCGGTGCCAAGCTCGCGAATGAGCCTTTCAAGCCGATCCGCGTTGTCCGGCGTGCCGGACAGGATGCTGAGTTCTTCATCCATGCCATCGAGCTTCATCACGGCGAGCCCTGCCTGACCGCTCTGCTTGATAAGGAATTGCCGGCTGTGCTCCGGAATGGACTTGACCGCATCGTATTCAGCTGGCGCGAGCTTCAGGCCCGCGGAGCCGATGTAATCCTCCGGGTCCGCGTCACGGTTTTCAAGCAGCATCAACGTCACCATCTGCTGGATCACGGTCTTGCCGATGCTGCTCGAAATGGCGTCATTCGGTTCCTGCGTCGAGAACACGTAGATACAGTCTTTCTTCCGGTCGTTCTTGATGCCCCGCTTGATCTCGCGAACCATGATCGGGTCATCCAGATACTGTGCAAACTCATCGAAGACCTGGATGAATCGACGCTTGCCGTCGATGGTCGATCGCACGCGGAAGTTCAGATACATCAGCATCGGCGTGCGGGTGATTGGCGCTACTTCGTCCTTACCGACGAGGAATTCCGTCAGGTCGAACGCGTTGATATCGCGCGTGCTGAAGTCCAGCGTGTCCGCGTCGTTGTCGAACAGCCAGCCGTAATCGCCGTTGCGTGTCCACGGCCTGAGCATGGCCGCCAGTGTCATCCGTTCACCTGGGCCGCGATAGGGATCGGGCAAGTGCTCCACCACGGCGGTGATGGACCGGTCGGCAAGCGGAATCAGCGTCTGTTCACCCGGGTGAGCCTCCGGATCATCGACAGGCGCCCCCATGACGGCATCGATGGCCGCCGACAGGTCGTCTACCTCGTGCTGCTCAAGTGGCTCGCCGTTCAGGGTGGTTTCGGCAAGCACACGCAACAGGCGCTTCACGAACGCGATGTAGATGCGCGTGGGGTCGAGCTGGAGAGGTTGCCATCCGGTCGGCACGCCGTCCCTAAGCACGGTGTAACGCCCCCTGAGTGCCTTGACGAGCGGATACATGCCACGGTCGCGGTCATAGATCGCCATGCGGGGACCAAGCGAAAGCTCTGTCGCCAGCGTTAACAGAACATTCAGGAGCGTCGTCTTGCCCGAACCGATGCGCCCGAAGATACCCGTCACGGCAGGCGGCCGCTTGCCGAACGAACGCTCCTTCCTGGGCGTCGAGTGGAAACTGAAAAAAACAGGTGTGCCAGTGACAGCGCGAAACAGTGCAATCGCCCTGCCCCAGGGGTTGTCCGTGGCCTTGCCGGAAAGGAAGTTGTGAAACGACGAGAAGCAGAAAAAATTCCAGCTATTGACGGGTACCGGGCGCGGCACGAACGCCGAATTGCCAGGCAGGCGGGTGTAATACGCGGCTTCCGATGCCATGCCAACCGCGCCCGCTACGACACCGCACTGGCTCAGCATGACCTTGGCCTGGCGTGCGAGTGTCTGTGCCTTTTCGGCCGTCTCCCCGACCACGTGCAGGATTCCATAGTGAAAGCCCATCACGAACCGCCCGGAAACGAGGTCATCGCGCGCATCCGTAATCTGGCTGATCTGCGAATGGCTCGGATCGCCCGTTTCGATCAGAGACAGTTGCTGGTTGCGCAGAAAGATGCGGCCGGCCGCTTTTGACATGCAGAAAAACACCTGTGTGAGAACGAATTCGAACGGGGCTTCCATCAGCAGGTTAAGCTGGCCCGGCTCGGTCTCTTCCTCGTACTCGCGGATTTCGACGGCGGCTGTGAACAGATTGCGGTCGATGGTACGGATCTGGATCACGTCGCCAAACAGCGAACTGACGGGGCGGTTCGTCATCAGGTAATCCCGGATGCGGCCCCGGCACACCGGCACCGGCGACCATTCGCCGTTCGCGAGGAACCCAAGCCATTCCAGCGCGCGAGAGAACACATGGCGCTGCGCCGGTGGTGCCGGGTGAGGTGTCGCGCCGTCATCGGCGGCTGGCAGGTTTGCGAGAAGGTCGCCTTCGATATCGTCGTCCAGCTCATCGGCCGCATCGGTGGCGTCGTCCTGTTCTTCGATGAGAATGCCTTCCTTGTCGCGGTAGTAGAGGCCGAGCGGTTCAATGCCATACGAACGCATCGCGCCGGCAAGCTGCGTGGTGATATCTTCGAGCGCCGCGATTGCCTGCTTTTGCCGCTCGTGCAGCTGCTCGCGCGAGGGCCGGTCGAAGCGGGCGAGGAATTTTTGTGTCAGGTCACCGACCGGGTTGTAGACGACCGTCAGATACAGGTCATTCGTCATCAGCGGCGTCTGTTCGAAGCGCTTCTGAAGTTTCGCGTCCAGTTCGCGTGCAAAGCGCGTCCTGAAGTTCCCGGCCGGATAGCTGTCGGTTTCGTGATGATGCAGATGCGTCCAGAACTTCACGTGTTCGTTACCGATCTGCTTCGCCACGTGGTTCAGGTCCAGCACCCATGACCTGAGCGTTTCATCATGGGCGCTCTGGTGCGTACGACCCGGGACGCGGAAGACGATCAGATATTCGGCGCTAATCGTGCTGATGATGGTGTCGGTGAGGTGCTGCGAATAGGGTATGTTCTTCACGAAGGAAGGCTCCTTCGCGAAAGTCTTGGTCTTGCTGATATTCCGGATAGCGACGGCCATGCTATTCCTCGCCTCGAATGTCGTTAATCGACGGTGCGGCGTAATCGACCGGCGAATAACTGGACCCGCCCCACAGCCGCGTGAAGGCGGATTCGTACATGTTGCGGACCTTCGTTTTCAGCCACAGACCGATGATGCGGAACATGCGGTCGTCGTATTTCGTGATGCTCCATTCGATGAGCCACATGCCGCTGAACACGAGCAGCGCCCAGAGGTGGATCACCATGAACAGGGACGCCGAAAACATGAAGGTCAGGACGAACACGTTGCGAGGGATCAGCAGCCATGTCGCGACGCGCGTCGCCCCCTTGAAGAGTGGAAATTTCCTGGCCATCAGACGAGGCCGAAGAAACCCACGATCGCCGATGCGGAGCCGATGATGATCAGGCCCAGAACCGGGTTGACTATCTGATGGAACTTGATCAGGTGGAAGAAGATGCCGGCGCCGATCGCGACGATGCCCAGAATGCACGCGGCGGGAATCCAGAGCATCACCCATGAGTGCATCGAGTTCAGTGACGACGCTCCGGTGTCAACAGCCAAGGCCTGACTCGCTGCGACCAATGCAAGGGTGCCAGCGGCGAGTTGTGCAACTTGCATGTGCTTTTTCATCTCTGGTTCACTCCACGGCTAAGGTCTCGGATTCCCATTCGAAATCGGACAAGGACAACCGGCACTCCTTGACGCCTACCTTTGTGTCGATCCAGTCGACCAGGGCGCGCAGGTCGGACCATGTCCTGGGCTCGATGTCCTTCTTCACCCGGATCGCGCACGTGTACGCCTGGCCGGCGTCGTTCTCGATGTCGAGAAGCGGTATCCACTCGCGTTTTTCGATCCGGTGGATCGCGACACACACAACCCGCCAGTCACGCAGGATGCTTTCGAGCTGGCTTTGCATCGCGAGATAAACGACTTTCTGTTTCATTGGTCTCTTTCCTTCGTTGAGGTCCGGCGTAGGTACGCGCCAATTTCGGGGTGGGCGAATGCGCCCGCTTCGATCTGACCTGCCGCACCGGACTCGCCGAGCTGCGTACGCACGTTGGACGGGGGCGGGTTCTGCTGCTGGGAGAGTTGCGCCGCGGATGGCACATGTCCGGCGGCGGCGGCGGCGTTGCTTGCGCTCGAATTGCTCGAGACGTTCGGGTCGATTGGACCATCGAGCAAGGCCGGGATTTTCAGCTTGACCTGTGCGACGACACGCTTCACGTAGCCGTTTGCAAAGCCCTTCTGCTGGTTGCCTGTGTTGTAGCAGGACAGCGCCCGCTGCAAGGCCGCCTGCCCCGCCCCTACCTGCTGGACAGCGCGCGAGTAGCAGTCGCCGAGAACCTGTGCGCCCGCACGCAGATTCGTGCAGGCGTCAAGCACTTGTGCACCGGTGACACCAAGCCTGCGAAAATTGGCCGAGTTGATCTGTGCATAGCCAACGTCATAATTCCAACCGCGCGCATCGAGCCTGGCGATCGCATCGCGGGCCTCCTGCTCGGTGGTGGGCTGACGTTCCAGGCTGTGCCCGCCATTTACGTTGATAGCGAACGGGTTGTTATGCGACTCGGCGCTGACGAGGTACGCGACCGTAAGGGGGTGCACGTCCGGCGCGCACGTGCGGGCCAACGTCAATATCTGCGGAGACAAGGTTGGCTGCGCCCTCCCCGCAAGGGGAAGCGTCAAGATTGGCACGAGAGTGAGTGCGGCGTACTTATTCACACATCCTCTTACGCATAAAACGGACAGAGTATATTATGGGATCGTGATCAGTGACAGGCAAGGACAAAAATGCAAACCGGCGTCTTGTCAACAGGCAGGATGGAACCGTGATCGAGTTCGTACCTTTTCCATCGAAGACGGCCCCAGGAGGCGAAGCGCGTTATCGCGATCCAGCGAACCCCCTTAACACCTGGTCGGGTTGGGGCCAACGCCCTGCGTGGCTCGTCGCGTATCTCGACCGTGACCGGAAGCTCGAAGAATTCGCCATCCCGAACGCGACACCGATCACGAGACCGACCTATCGTGATCCAGCGAACCCGCGCAATACGTGGTCCGGTTTTGGTCGGCGGCCAAGCTGGCTCATGGCGTATCTGGACGCCGGCCGGTCGCTGGAGGAATTTGAAGTGAAAAACGAAAGGATCTGAGGACATGGGACAGGTCATTCCAATTGAAACGGGTAAGCGTGTACGCCGCATGCGACGATTCGCAGTGGTGCGCGAACGCGTCGCCCCGGTTTGCACCGGCGCGGTCCGTTTAATTGGTCGCCTGTTGCTTGATACCGCGTGGTTGTTTATCGCGGGAGGTCTTCGTTTTTTCGGCCGCTATATTCGTTTCGCATTGACGTGTGCTGTCCTGGTTGCACTCGTCGCGCTCGGCGTCGAGTACTTCCATCACTGGCCCCACCCCCGGAATGCGGTCATCGCGACGTGCGCGGCGATTGCACTGTTAGGCCTGCGTGAAGCACTGTATCGGCTCGAACGCCTTGCGTCTGACCATCCCCCTCTGTGGAGATAGCGCACCATGAAGAAAGCCCTCTCATCCGTTCTCGCGCTTCTGCTTGGTCTGTCCGCCACGACCGTTGCATCGGCATCGTCCTGTGAAAGCCTCATCTGCATGGCCGGCAAAGTCCAGGGCCAGTCAGGCGGCGATGACTGCAACCAGGCTATCAAGGATTTCTTTTCGATCAAGCGCTACCATCACGGTCACCTTGACCTTGGCCCGACAAGCGATGCACGCCGGCAGTTTCTTGATCAATGCCCGGGCTCGCAGCAGAACGCAAGCAGCGTGGACGAGATCATCAGTCAGTTCGGCACGGTTGAATGACCACTGTACGTTTACACACATGTGCATGCCTTGCACCTACCTGCATTGACAGCTAACTGCATTGTCAGCTTGTATTTCTCAGTAATCCCTGGTAAATCGAAGCCGACAAAAAAGGGAGAGAAGTTGACCTTCTCTCCCTTTTTTGCCTTGCTGCGGCGGCTATAGAGCCTGCTCCCTAGAACCCGACTTCCTCGTCGCTGACAGTCTCATTCGAGCGCTGCGGTAACACATCCAGCGCGATGCGGACTGAATTATCTGCATTGCGCGTGCGCCGGCCAAAGACGGTCAGACGCGGTGCAGCTTCCCATTCCTTATCCGAGTGCTCGTTCTTCACGTCGGGGCTCATCGGCAGGACAACCAGGTAACCAGTGTAATCTGGTGACTTGGTGCCCTTCTTCTCGTTGCGAAAAAGTCGCCCTGAATAATGGACTTGCCCCTTCGCGCCGATCGAGAGATCGAGATACCGCGTATCCGTTCCGTTTTTTGCGTCCTTCAGGAAGGCCGACAACGGAACGGACACTCCTTCGAGCTTGATCGACCCGGTAAATGTCGGGCCATTCTCGCGGGCGTGGTCCTCGTCCACGGGAAACAGCACAGCGGTGGTACGGGTAGCTTCGGTCAGCATGATGAACCTCCTTCAAGGTTATGAAAAAGAGGCCATCCGGGAGCGTCGAGAGACGGTCCACGGATAGCGCGGATCGTCTTTCGACAGGGCAAAGGTAGGACAAAAGGCGGAAATACTCAAGCCTGTTCGGAATTGACCATCAGGCGATTCCGATACTCGACGATCTCGTACGGGGCCACCAGGCGAAGAACGTATTAAATTTTCGACGTTGCGTTGCGACAGTAATACCCGTTAATTCGCCGCGTGGGCGCCGCTTCGTCGACGCCAAGGACGAGTGCGCACCGCGCGCAACCGGTTGTCCGGTCCCCTGCTGCCTCCGTGTACGTACGGACCCGGCAGACGGGGCCGGGCGTGCCGGCACTGGGCACCAATCAGGAGAAATCGACCGTGCGACCCCAGCCGACCCCGTTCCTGCAACGCGATGACGTCGCGTCGTTCACTGCGACGCTCCTGATGATGCAGGCCATGGCCGTCGGCACCTGCGTGAAGTTCCGGCGCTATGGCGGCCCCGAACAGCTCGTGCATCTCGACCAGCCGCAGACGGACCGACTGATCGAAGGGCTGGAGTCGTACTACCGGCACGGCCGTCATACCAACTTTACGTATCACCTGCACTACCATCCCGAAGAAGCGCAGGCCCTGCCGGCATCGCACCCATACCACACGATCGTGAACATGCAGCCGAAGTTCAGAGACGGCGAGGCAGGGCGGATCACCCGCCGGACCGACGTGCTTCACAGTTCGCTGTCCGATAAAGGCGAGTTTCTCGTCTATGACGTCGACCTTGCCAGTGGTGAGCGGGCAGAATTCCGGCTGCACGAGTGCGTGGCCCACAACATGCTCAGCTTCATGATGAACATGATGATCAATGGCGCCCGCCTGACGGGCGAGGTTCAGGGGCGCGCCTGAGCGCGACAATCTGAAAATATCACTCGCAGAGCCAATCTCCATCGGGGAGGGTTGGAATTGAAATGACGGAATTTTCTGCGGTTCCAGCGTACAACCGCTACCGGTCCTGAAGCGCCCGCCGCGCGGGCTCGCCCAAAGAGATAGGGTGGCTTCAAACGCAGTCGGCATCAGCGCGTATGCCGTCAGCAGTCTCGTGCACCGCCAAGGGCGGATAAATCGGTTCATCCCCTCGTCATCATTAACTCCCGGCACCTGTTTGGTACCAAACAGCTATCCGATAGCCATCTGGAAACACGCCCTACTTCGAGCTCATCGTTGTGGACGAAGGGCACCATGAGCGCCCGCGCGAGCACCTCCCCAAAGGGCACTTGCAGGTCAAGCGTCGTTGTTTCCGCGCCGGCCCCGCACATTCGACACGGCCTTTTCGAGGTTTGTGACGTCTTTGGGATCGAGATGCGAAAGGGGCCGGTTGAAGGCAATTAGCGCCTTGAATGTTGCTGCCGATGCACAGTTGCCGACGTGGCCGTGACCCGGGTCGGTGAGCTCGCAAATGCCGCCAATTTTAGAACGAGGTCGACCGCGGGCCGATTCACGTGAATCTTGGCTTCTGGATCAAAACGGGAGTCGGCGACAACAGGCAGGGTCAGCTGTTGCGGTTGATTGGCCATGTTAAACGAGCCTTTGCTTGCAGATCGACGCGACACCAAAGGTAAGTCCGACGAGGTGAGTCTTTTCAGGGAACGACGGTGAGCTTATTCAGGGGACGCGTTGCGTCCGCCAGCTAACAGCCGTGCGTCCCACATCACTGCCTGCGGCGTGGAGACGACCAGCCGCGCCGCGTCCGGATGCGCCGGATTGACCACGGCATTGCATTCCGCTCGCGCCACCACTGACGGCACCACCAGCACCGCCGACCGCGCCTCCTCGATCCACTGGTCGCCAAAACGGCGTGCGGCCTGCACATCCGGCGCATCCCAACCAACGGGCAGATCCTCGACGTTGACGCGTTCGATCGACACGTCCTCCGGCACCCGCGCTTCGACCCATACGTGGTGCTTTGGCACCTTGCCGATCCGCGCATGCACCAGCACCTCGAGCATCGCCCCCGCGAAGTTCAGGGCGCCGTAGATGACCGCGCGGCCCGGACTGCTGAACCGCCCCCGACCAGCATCGCGCCCGTGCCTTTGCGCGCGTCGTAACAGTTAAATCATCTAATGGTGCAGAGCTACAAACAGGCGGCTCAGGCCGCAGAATGACGAGCAGGGGCCGCTTGTGCGGCCCCCGCCGTAGTCTGTACAGGATCTCGTGGTCCACTCGCGCCCGCCCGTGGACGGCTGCGCTGCCCACACCACCAGGGTGTGGACAGTCCCGGCCTCCGCCGGGATACCACACCCGCCCACCGGCTCCACACGATCACGCCCTACGGGCCTGACGCGCCGCTGCGCGGCTTGCCCAAATGAGATAGGAGTGGCTTCAGATGCGGTCGGCATCAGCGCGTATGCCGTCGGCAGTCTTGTGCACCGCCAGGGGGATAAATCAGTTCATCCCTTCGTCACTATTAGCTACACGGCACCTGTTTGGTATCAAACAGCTATCCGATAGCCATCTGGAAGCGCCCTATTTCGAGTCCATCTCTCGACGAAGGGCCATGAGCGCCCGCGCAAGCACCTCACCAAAGGGCACTTGCAGTTCATCGGCCAGCGCCTCAAGCTCGGCACGCGTTTCAGCCGTCCCTTTGATCGGAATCTGGACATTGCGCCCCGTCGTGTAGCGCCGTTGTTTCCGCGCTGGCGCCGCAGGCTTGGCGCGAACTGGCTGACGGCTCGGAAATCCTGTCTCCTGCGCCAGTTGCTCGATCGCTTCGAGCTGCGGTTTAGGCTTCCGAGCGGCCGGCTTGACCGAGAAGTCGTCCAGGTTCGCCAGTGGATTCACGCGCTCGCTCATGCCGCCGCCCCTTCCTGCTGGCTCGCGCGCAGCATGCCGATCACTTCCGCGGCGTACTCCTCGGCATTCGATACGGCCTTTTCGAGGTTCGAGACGTCTTTCGGATCGAGATGCGAAAGCGGCCGGTTGAAGGCAAATAGCGCCTTGAACGCCTCGCGCTCGTGCAGTTCTGTGTTGAACATCGCGATGCCGGCCTCACGAAACGTGTTCATCAGATGGGTAGCCGTCCGTGTCCGGATTGTCGGGTTCGTCCTGGTGATCAGCACGCCATACGGCACCGAGCGCCGCGACATCTTTTCCTGCTGCTTGACGACGCGCAGCGCGCGCGATGCCTGCGCAGCGTCAAGCTGCGAGCCCTGCGTCGGAACGATGACGAGGTCCGCCTGGCTGACAGCCAACAGGACGATTTTCGCGGCTGTCCCCTCGAGGTCGACGAGAACGAACGGCGTGCGCGCCGCTGCCTCCTCGATCACGTCGATCATGTTCTCTTCGTCGGCGTTCGAGATAACTGAGAGGTTGGCCGGCGTATTGGGACCCGCCGCCCAGGTTTGAATTGGATGGTTCGGATCCGCGTCGATGACGGTCACTGGAGCAGATCGCGCAATCTGTTCGGCAAGCACAAGCGCAGAGGTGGTTTTTCCGGCGCCACCTTTTGGACTGACGAAGACGATGGTCGGCATTGTTCTTCCTGTTCAATGATCATTCGGTATCCATCAGATACCAGATAGCTATCTGGAAACTGACAGGTATCTCACAGGTACCGGACAGCCATCGGCTAGCCACTTGATACCTGATACCTATCTGGTATCCGTCAGGTATCGGAATTGAACCGTGGAATAGTGGAGGGGCGCAAGCGGAATCGGGAGCGTTTCGTCATAAAACAACGAGAGCGCGAAAAGCACGAAGGTTCCGGGGGGATTCTGCCGTTCGTTCACCCCATCTGGGGTCGTAATCCTCGTCGTGCACAGGAGAGAAGGCTATCTTTACCCCGAACGGGGCAACAATCTTTCTGGAACGCCGAACGCCTCTGAGGCATCATCACCACGCTAGCCACTTGATACCCGATACCTATCTGGTATCTGTCAGATATCGATCGGCAAGTGTAGTGGTGCACCCGCGCCCTTCGGGCCTGACGCGCCGCTGTGCGGCTTGCCCAGATGACAATGAAGCCTCAAGGCGGCTCGGCGCGCTGAAAATTACGGCCCAAGTTAGCGAAGCCATCGGGGGAGGGCGGGAGATTCCTTACCGAGCGGCTAGAAACGGCATCAGCGGCCGGGAAACCCGCTTAAAGCGGCATTCCGACACAAGCCGATGCGCTCGCCGTGATCAACCGCGCCGACGAACGCCAGGTCGACCGACGTCGCTAGCCGCAGAATTTTCCACTATGAATCAGTGTGCTGCCAGAGTTTCCGCCCCTACATATGCCTGAGCCGCCACAAGGTATGCGCGATTTGCCCCAACTTATGCGTGACGGAGTGGGGCGAGCATGCTCTAATCCGACGAATTCACGAGGCTCGACAATGTCATCCCGCGCGCTAAGAGACCGTACCGAAAGCCCCGAAAGAAACACGCACTGCTGCCGGTTTTGAGTGGCCGTAATGCATCTAAAAAAACACCACCAACGGGGGTTGGTGTTTTTTTAAAAACACCAAACCTTTAAAACCTTTAGGTTTCGCGGGGCCTTATGCGGCAAGGGTTTGCTGGCGATCAGGTAACCATCCTGGGGAGATAAAGTAACCATCTTGGGGATGGCTGAGGCGCCTACAGGTAACGATCTTGGGGATGAAGTAACCATCTTGGGGATGGTCTGCTTCAAACGCATAAAATGGCAGGTAAGCATATGATTTATAAAGGATTGGGATCTTCCATGGCAATGCTTCAGGTAACCATCTTGGGGATGCCTGCATCATTAAAGTAACCATCTTGGGGATGAAGTCATGCGTGTTAGGTTACTTTCATTCTATTGATGAGGTTACTTTTGTCTCCTACAATGCTCGCCATTGAAGGAGATCCGAGCCCATGCCAGGCATTGTCCGCAAAGGCGGCGCCACGCCGCAGGAACTGCGCAAGAACGTTTCCGCGATCCATGTCAGCGGCGAGCTATCCCTGCTTGAGCGCAAGCTCGTGAATGTTCTGTTGCTGAATGCCTTCGACAAGCTGCTCACCGAGCGGAAGCACACAATTCCGGTCGGCATTCTTAGCAAGATGCTTGGGCGCGACGACAGCAACAACGTCGAGAACCTCAAGCGCGCGCTCACCAACATCATGAAAACGGTCATCACGTTTGACCTGCTGAGCGACAGCAAGAAAGCGGCATGGGTTGCGGCACCGCCTTTGTCATTTGCCGGTATCTCCGAGGGCGTGTGTACCTACGAATACAGCGAATGGCTATCCGAACGCCTCGCGAACCCGGATATCTACGCAATCATCAACGTCAACGTACAGCGGCAATTCACTGGTGCGTACGCGCTCGCGCTGTACGAAAACTGCGTCCGGTTCCGGCGCGTTGGTTCGACCGGATGGCTGTCCGTAGCGCTATGGCGTCGGCTGCTCGGCGCGGACGCGGACCTATACAACGAGTTCAAGTGGTTCTCCGCAAAGGTCATCAAGCCCGCCGTTAGCGAGGTCAACCAAGTTTCCAACATCCTGATCACGCCAGAGTATCGGCGCGATGGGCGGTATGTGAAGGACATCCGGTTTCTCGTCGCCGACAACCCCCAGCGGTCAGTTCTCGATGCCGCCGATGACACTGACGCTATCCGCGAATCTGAGTCGTTCAAACGACTCGTGAATCTCGGCATCGGCGAACGGCTCGCAATCACATGGATTCAGCAGGAACCCGAGCGGGCTCTACAGGTTGCGATCTACACGGAGGAGCGGGCGCGCCGGAATCAGATTACCGGTAGCACTGGCGGCTACGCACGAACCATCTTTGAGAACGGCACGAGCCTCGAAGTCGGCCCGATCGAGCGGACGCGTGAGGAGCTGAAGGCAGCGGCCATGGATAACGCGAAGGCGCAGCAAGAAATGGAAAAGGTAGCGGAGGCACGCGCCAGTGCGACGACCGCCGCCATCAAGGCGCTTACCATCGTGCAGAAACGGCAACTGGCCGCCGAGTTCATCGCGAACAACGCGGCGGTGAAGTCCTACAGGCCGGAGACGGCCACGTTTAAGGACGTGGTCGAGCGCACAGCCTTTACTTCGTGGCTTCGCGCTACCATCGCCGCCCAATTGGCGGCGCAATGATAGCGATCATCGAATCGTACTTGACGAAGGCGCCGACGCTCGCCTTCTGAGCCTGCCTCAACAGCGCTGTGTTATCCACACGCCACGTCTAAAGATCCGCGCAGCCATTGATAATCGGCTTGCGGCATGACGTTTTCAGTCCAGGTTATGCACCGAAAAAGTGGATGAGCCTGTGGATAACCGCCGGCGAATCCCGCGTAAGTCCATGATCATTCGGGCAATTGCTATGCCGCAACGCAGAAAGGCACCCTGGATCGCTGACGAGATCGCGCCGGCCGGATGGGTCTGCACGTCCCGCGCCTTGATGAGTTCCTTGCCGAGGAGGGGATTGTCGATGAGGTCACAGCTACAGCCACCAGCCTATGGTTTAACGCAACTAACCGTCCTATCGTTTCAGATGCTAGCTTGCGGACCACCGGCATGACCTGACGCAGAAGTTGTTGGGGAGCAACGAAGACGGTTAGTTGCGTTAATAGGTGGCGCATAAATAGGCTCCGTCCGTTTGTCGCCCGTCCCCCACTACACCCCGGGGATCTCGACGGCCGCAGACAAAGGCCCCTGTCACGAGGTGCGTGCAGAGCTACCGGACGTGGTGCCCGCCGCAGGGCTTGGCTGGCAGGAAAGCGCATCCCAAGCCTGATAATGCGTATTATCGGGATGCGGTTTCAGGGGTAGAATCCGGCCATTTCCGAATCTGTGAAAGGACAAGCGCCCGTGGCACAGGACTTTGCACCGGATGACGATGAATCCGGCGAGGCGATGCCGGACCGCGAGGTCGCCCGCCTCGTGCTCGAGCTCGACCGCCTCATCACGCTGAACCGGCGGACGGTTGCGATCCGCTACGAGGTCCATGGCATATCCCTGCCCGTCTCCGAGACGCTGGACCGCGCCGAGCTGATGGTGCTGACCGCGCTGGTGCAGACCTACGGGCCCGGAGTGCTCGGCGATGACTTTGGCACTGTGCGCCAACGGATCGCGGAATGCGGTGCCGTGGTCGTGCTGCAGCAGGTGGCGTTCGCCGACCGCCCGGGCTGGGGCATGCAAAGGTACGGCGGGGGCGGGCCCGTGGGCGGTGTCGCCGCGCGCCTGCGGGACGCGCGACCGGTTTTCGAGGAACTTTGCCGGCGGTACCCGGAGGTGTTCCTTGCGGAAGCACGGTCGCTGCTGGCCCGCTTCACGACGCCTTCCACGCCGGATGATGGCGAGGACGGAGACGGCCGTCATGGCTGAACGTCCATCGGGCTCGGCGCATCCGGTCGCGCTCGAGCGCGGCTACACGACCAAGGATTTCACGGCGCTGCGCGCGTACGTACAGCGCATCCCGCCCGCGGTGATCGCGCGCACCTACTACGATCCGGACGACGATCCGCATGCGGCCACCCCCGGCGTGATGGAACGGCATCTCAACAGGATGCTCGACACGCTGGTGCAACTCGCGCTCGCGCACGGCTCGACGGCGCTCGCCGATTACCTGCGCGCGTCGATCCGTCAGCACGGGCAACCGAAGCTGACCGCGGTGACCTTCCGCATGGTGGCCGAAGCCGCGCAGCTGGCGGCAGCCCCGCCGCACCCCGATCACCCGATCGGCGCCTGGCTGCGCCCGCGCGTGGCGCGACGGCTCAAAGGCGAGGGCATCGGCACACTCGGTGAGCTGGTCGCGTTCTGCAACCGGCGCGGCGCGAGCTGGTGGCGCTCGATGCCACGCATCGGTCGCGGTCGCGCGCGCGCGATCGTCAGCTGGTTGCGACGTCAACAGACGGCGCTCGGATTGACGGTCAATGCCGACGTCGACTCGGTCGAGCAAGACGGCGTGCCGCTGGTCGCGGCCGAACGTGTCGAGGTCGTGCCGGACCTTGACTCGTCGGGCCACCTGACGGAGCGGCTCACGGGTCGGCTCACGCTCGCGCCGCTGGAACGGCTCGCCGTGCCGCACGCGCTGTCGGGCGCCGACGGTGAAAACCGGTCGACGGCCTTCTGCTATATCCAGGCGCAGCACGACCTCGATGCGGTGCGCGCGTATCTGAACCGATATCGTGACCAGCCGAAAACGCTGCGCGCCTACACCAGGGAACTCGAGCGTTTCCTGCTGTGGGCGGTGGTGCTGCGTGGCAAGGCATTGAGTGACCTGCGCGTCGACGACTGCGAGGCGTACAAAGATTTTTTGAAAAGCCCGGATCCGCGCTTCGTCGGCGAGCGCTTCGCGCGCACCTCACCGCGCTGGCGGCCGTTCGCCCTGTCCACGTCCGAAGCGGGTGGGTCGGCTTCGCTCTCGACCGAATCGCAACGGTATGCGGTTCGGCTGCTGCGCAGCGCGTTTGCGTGGCTCGTCGATGTGCGCTATCTCGCTGGCAACCCGTGGACCGCGGTCAACGATCCGCCCGTTATCCGGCGTCGGAACACCATGAAGATCGAGCGGGCCTTGCCGGCCGACCTGTGGCGGCGTCTGCGCGACGAGCTCGACGTCCGGTGCGCAGACGAGCGTGCAGCGCCGTGGCGCGACTCGCGAAACGGCGTGCAGTGGCGCGCCGTGCGTGCAGCGATCCTGCTAATGGGCGATTCGGGTCTGCGGCGCGAGGAAGCCGCGTCGGCTCGCCGGGAGGACTTGGCGCCGTCGGTGTACGGTACGCTCGAGCGGCCGGTATGGGAACTCACCATCGTCGGCAAAGGCCAACGCGAGCGGACGGTGCCGGTCAGTGCAGCGACACTTACCGCATTGCGCGCGCACTGGGCGGATCGGGCAAAGGATTCTGAAGATGCGGTTGCAGGTGAAGCGCCCGACGTTGTACCCCAGGGACCGCTGCTGGCACCGGTCATCATTCCGTGGACGGAAGCATCACGTAGGCGGCATCGACAGGGGCGCGAAGGGGGGGTCGGTGACTTCAATCCTGGCGTTGACGCGGGCTACACCGCCGACGGACTAAACCGGCTGATTGGCCGGATGCTCAAGATCCTGATCGAGACGATGGAGGCGTTGAGCCTGGATGAGCGAGTGCGGCTCGGTCAGGCCAACGCGCACGCCTTTCGGCACACCTTCGGCACCCAGTCGGTTGCGAATGAGGTGCCAGTCGATGTCGTGCAGAAGGTGCTAGGCCATGCGTCGCTGCAGACCACCACGATCTATGTGCAGGCCGAGAGGAAGAGGGTGCTTGAAGAGGTGGCGGGCTACTATGCCCGGCTTGCGATGGAGCCCGCTAAACGTTAAAGCTATGAGTGCCGGCCTCTATCCGTTCTTCCTGCTGGGAGCCAGCTTATCAAGGGGCCATCGCTTTGGCCTTCGCCCTTGCCTCGATGCGAAATAGCGAATGTCTAAACGAATGTCCCGCTAAAATGTGTCGCTCGGCAGGAAACAACGCAAAAAATACCGGAATCGATGCAAATCTGGCGACCACAGATATTCGATCTCCCCGCGTAATGACCAATTTTTTGCGCGACCAAGCCGTTATGAGGGCTTGCCTACAACCCTGCAGCGTTGGAAAAAGAAGAGAAAAATACCGGTGTTCAAGAAAGGCTTTGCCGAACAATGACTGCATCCCCGAAACTCACAAAGCATCAAAGCAGCTTTTTTGCGCACCGCATTACTCTCGAAGGAATCGGGGACGATGCCCTCGCGCAATCGCTGTCAACCGCCCGCGTCGACATGAACCCGCATCAGGTTGATGCTGCTCTGTTCGCGCTATCGTCCCCCCTGTCCAAAGGGGTTGTCCTCGCCGATGAAGTCGGTCTCGGAAAAACGATTGAGGCCAGCCTTGTCATTGCGCAGCGATGGGCCGAGCGCCGGCGAAAAATCCTTCTGGTTGTTCCGGCTTCGTTGCGCAAGCAATGGAGCCAGGAGCTCATCGAGAAATTCTCGCTGCCGTCGACGATCATCGAGAGCAAAAGCTACAACCAGGCAAAAAAGAGCGGAAACGTCCGCCCTTTCAACGTGGTCGACAGCATCCTCATTACCTCCTATGAGTTTGCCGCGACGAAGGCCGAGGATGTTCAGCGGGAACCCTGGGATCTCGTCGTTTATGACGAAGCGCACCGGCTGCGGAACGTCTATAAGCAGGGCACCGGGCTACGCGCGAAGCGCCTGCGCGACGCGACCGCCAGTCATTTCAAGATTCTGCTGACAGCGACGCCGCTGCAGAATTCCTTGATGGAGCTCTACGGCCTGGTGTCCGTGATCGACGAACATTTCTTCGGCGATGAAAAAAGCTTCCGCGCCGCGTATGTCAGTGCAGGTTCGTCGAACAACGCTTTTCTTTTCCTGCGGAAGCGCCTGGAGGTGGTCTGCAAACGGACGCTGCGCCGGCAGGTTCAGCAGGCCGGCCTGATCAAGTACACCGCGCGCAGTCCGCTCACCCTCTCGTTCGAACCCTCCGACGACGAAGCACGGCTGTATGAAGGCGTATCCGCCTATCTGCAACGCCCGGGCACGATCGCGTTCGGTGACCGGCCGAATGCGCTCGTGACCCTCGTGGTGCGCAAGATCCTCGGCTCCTCAACCTTTGCTGTCTCCGAAACGCTGGCCAAGATTATTGAGCGGCTTCGCGACAAGCAGCGCCCCTCCATCGACAGCTTCATCGATTACGACACGATCGATGAGACCGCAGAGGAATTCGAGGATGACACGTCCGAGGAAGACGACATCGACCCGGCCAAGCTCGCTGCCGAGATCGCCGAGCTCGAGGAGTATCGCGCCCTTGCCTTGGCGATCGGTGAGAACGCGAAGGGAGGCAAGCTTGTGAGCGCCCTTCCCGGGGCATTCGATACCATCGAGTCGAAGGGTGGCCTCCGGAAAGCGGTGATCTTCACCGAATCGGTCCGGACGCAACGCTACCTTGCCGATCTCCTCGCTGCCAGCGGCTACGGCGACGAGATCGTTCTGCTCAACGGCCAGAACAACGATCCCGCCAGCGGCGCGATCTATCGCGACTGGCAGGCCCGTCATGAAGGCTCGGACGCCATCTCGGGCTCGAAGACCGCCGACATGAAGGCCGCGATTGTCGAGGCTTTCCGCGATCACAAATCGATCCTGATCGCGACGGAATCCGGGGCGGAAGGCATTAACCTGCAATTCTGCTCGCTGCTCTTTAATTTCGATCTGCCATGGAACCCGCAACGTGTCGAACAGCGTATCGGCCGTTGCCACCGTTATGGACAGAAGATCGATGTGACGGTGGTCAACTTCCTCAACCTGAAGAACCGGGCGGAGCAGCGCGTTTTCGATTTGCTCGACAAGAAATTCAGGCTCTTTGATGGGGTGTTCGGGGCGAGCGACGAAGTGCTCGGCGCGATCGAACGGGGCGTGGATATCGAGAAGCGCATCCTCGAAATTGTTCAGGCCGCCCGCAACGAGGAGGAAATCAACGCTGCATTCGATCAGCTGCAGACCGACCTGCAGGCGCAAATCAGCGAACAGGTGCTCGATGCGCGCAAGCGCCTGCTGGAGAACGTCGACGAAAAGGTGATACGTCAGCTCAAGACCCGGGATGGCGAGATCCGCAAACATCTTTCGGACTTCGATCGCGACCTTCTGCGGATCGCGCGTGCAGAGTTGCGTGAAGCGGATTTTCACGCGGATGACGAGCGGCGCTTCAACTATCAAGGGCATACATACACGACCGAATGGCCGCTCGCCGATGAGCGTGGCTGGCAGTTTTTCCGCCTGACCGAAGGCACACTGGCGCAAAAGGTCATCGCCGATGCCAAGAGCCGCCAGTTCGATGGCGCGAACCATCTTCGATTCGACCTGTCGGCCTACCCCGGCCGCCTTGCGGACGTGGAACCGCTGCGAGGATCGAAAGGCTGGCTGCGTGTGGCCAAGCTGCGCGTCAACACCGCCGCCCTCGTGCGCGATTACCTCGTCCTGTCTATCACTGCAGACGAGGGGGATGCGCCGCATCCGGAAACAATGGAGCGCCTTCTCGCGGTCCCCGGGCACGACACCGGCCCGGTCACCTCTACAGTACCGCTGGACGAACTGGACGCCATCGAAACGTCCCGCCGTGGGGATCTTCTCGCACTCGCAGAGGCGGAAAATGACGCATGGCTCGAGGAAGAGAGCGAGAAACTGGACGCCTATGCGGACGACCTCGAAAGGGCATTCGAAGCCGAGGTTAAAGCCATCGATATCGAGATCAGGGCCGCCAAGAAGGCGCTCCGAGGTTCAAACCAGGCAATGAGCGAAAAGCTCGCAGAAAAGCGCCGTATCAGTGCGCAGGAAGCAAAACGGGACAAGATGAAAGCAGCATTTTTTGATCGAAAGGCAGAGATCCGCGCTGAAGTGGAATCGATGCTCGACAAGATTCAGGAAGACCTGAAGCTCTCCCCCGAAATGACACCGTTGTTCACGGTTCGGTGGGAGGTCGCATGAGAAAGCAACGCCTTGAGCTGACGTGGATCGGCAAAGATGATCGGCAGCATCTCGAGCCGCGCATTCTTCTTGAAGATCCGACCAAGTCATATCATGCCAACGGTCGCGTCACTGAGAACGATTTATTCGATAATCGGTTGATTTTCGGCGACAACCTTCTTGCACTTCGGGCCCTTGAATCCGAATACTCGGGCAGGATTAAATGCATCTTCATCGATCCACCATACAATACTGGCAGCGCCTTCACCCACTATGATGATGGCGTGGAGCATTCGCTTTGGTTATCACTAATGCGTGATCGTATTGAAATCCTCCATCGACTTTTGTCTGATGACGGATCTCTATGGATTACCATCGACGACAACGAAGCTCATTATCTAAAAATCGTTTGTGATGATATATTCGGGCGAAAAAACTATGTAACGAGCGTAGTTTGGGAGAAGGACAAAGGCCGGCGGAGTGATGCTTCATTTTCAGCGGCTCACGATTACATACTAATCTACGCTAAAAATGAAACAGTTTGGGGAAAAGTTCGAAATCTACTCGATCGGACACCGGAACAACTTAGTAGATATAGAAATCCGGATAACGATCCTCGCGGTCCTTGGCTACAAGGAGACAACGGCACTGCCAAAAGTTCAAGTGAGGGCTCACGCTTTCCGGTGACTTTGCCATCGGGTCGTGTCGTTACTCCTCCTCCGAGCAGGGGTTGGAGCTTCTCAAAGGAGACTTTAGCTAAAGCGCGCGATGAACAGCGTGTTTATTTCGGTGCGAACGGCGATGGTATGCCGATCATTAAACGTTACTTGAGCGAAGTTCAGGGTGGCGTGGTTCCGCGTACGTGGTGGCCCGCTGATGAGGCCGGTCATAACCAAGAGGCAAAGCGAGATCACCTTAACAAGCTTTTGTTTGGCATTGAGCCGTTTCCTACGCCGAAGCCCGAGCGGCTACTTCAAAGAATTCTCTCCATCGCAACGAACCCAGGTGACCTCGTCCTCGACTCATTCGCAGGGTCCGGAACTACTGGGGCTGTCGCTCATAAAATGGGCCGCCGTTGGATCATGATTGAGCTCGGAGAACACTGTCACACGCATATTATTCCTAGACTGAAGAAGGTTATTGACGGTGAAGACCCCGGCGGTGTAACCGATGGTACGGAATGGAAAGGCGGCGGTGGTTTCCGCTACTACAAGCTCGCGTCGTCGCTGCTCGAAAAAGACAAGTGGGGCAACTGGGTTATCCAGTCCGATTACAACCCGGCGATGCTTGCAGAGGCAGTCTGCAAGCTTATGGGCTTCACCTATACGCCGAGCGAGCACTCCTACTGGATGCACGGCTATTCGTCCGAGCGCGACTTCATCTATGTGACCACACAGAGTTTGACGCGCGACCAATTGCGCGCGATCTCGGAGGAAGTCGGCGATGACCGCAGCCTGCTGGTTTGCTGCAAGGCGTTCAACGCCAAACCCGACGCTTTTCCAAACCTAACCATCAAGAAAATCCCTCTCGCGGTTCTACGGAAGTGCGAATGGGGCAGAGATGATTACAGCCTGACCGTCCAGAATCTGCCAGAAGCAAAGGCAGAGCTAATTGATGCACAACCTAAGCCTTCGCCAAAGCGCCGGGCTGTGAAACCTCAAGCAGACCTGTTTGCGGAAAAGGAATAATTACAATAATGAATCGCGAGCTGCACAGCATCACCCAACGATTGTCCCTCCGCAAGCCGCAGGCGGATTCCCTCGAAATCCTGACCGAAGTGCTTGAACGCATTCCGCTCGGAAAGGACATCGCCGACGGCCAGGCTCTCGCGGCCATCCGTGAGAGATGGCCGTCTTTCCAGGATTTCGAGCGCGACTTCCCGTCGCTCTGTTTCGCGCTGGCAACCGGCGTCGGCAAGACCCGCCTGATGGGTGCCTTTGTCTCCTATCTTTACCTCACGGGACAAAGCCGCCACTTCTTTGTGCTGGCGCCGAACACGACGATCTATAACAAGCTGATCGCCGATTTCACACCGGGACATCCCAAGTATGTCTTCAAGGGGATCGCCGAGTTCGCGACGAATCCGCCGCTCATCATCACGGGCGACAACTATGAAAGCGGTCGGGGTGTCCGGCTGGCCGATGGGCGCGCCTCCGATCTGTTCGGAAGCGACGTTCATGTCAACATCTTCAACATCGACAAGATCAACAAGGAAGAGGGGCCTCGCGGGACCCCGCGGATGAAGAAGCTGCAGGAGACTATCGGCGAGAGCTACTACGACTATCTGTCTCAGCTCGACGACCTCGTCGTCGTGATGGACGAGGCGCACCGCTACCGCGCAAGCGCTGGAGCCAAGGCGATCGACGGTCTCAAGCCGATCCTTGGGCTCGAGTTGACGGCAACGCCGAAAACCGTCGGCGCAAAATCGACGTCTTTCCAGAACGTCATTTACAGTTATGGTCTCGGAGAGGCGATGGCGGACGGTTTCGTGAAGGAACCGGCCGTCGCGACGCGCAAGGACTTCGATCCGAAATCGGTCTCCGAAGACCGCCTCGAGCAGATCAAGCTCGAGGACGCGGTCCACAATCACGATCACGTCGCCGTCGAGCTCGATCGTTACCACCGGGTCACCGGCCGGCCCAAGGTGCACCCATTCATCCTCGTCGTCGCGCAGGATACGGATCACGCGCGCCGCATCCGCGCCTACGTCGAATCCGAGGATTTCTTCCGCGGTCGTTTCAAGGACAAAGTCGCCGAGGTGCATTCGGCATTGCGCGGCGATGAAAGCGAAGAAGCAACCCAGCGTCTTGTGGCGCTCGAGCAGGACGGTCGGACGGAGATCGTCATTCACGTCAACAAGCTCAAAGAGGGCTGGGACGTGACCAATCTCTATACGATCGTGCCACTCCGGGCATCGGCCTCGGACATCCTCACGGAACAGACCCTTGGCCGCGGCCTGCGTCTGCCTTATGGCGAGCGGGTCACACATCATGACGAAGAGGATTTTGCCGCCGTCGACCGACTCACCGTCATTGCGCATGATCGTTTCGACGAGATCATCCAGAAGGCGCGCGAACCGGGCTCGATCGTCATGAAGCAGATCGAGATCGGCGATGGCTGCGATGTGTCGTCGGGCGGCGCAACGCTTGTCACGGCTCCCTCGATTGCAGAAATCATGATCACCGGCACCGGACCATCGCTGCCAGGGCTGGAGGCTCCCGCCACCAAGCCCACGCTGACGCTAGAAACTCCGGAAGAAACACGAACCGCCGAAGTAACGCTCGAGGTCATCCGGCGCTTCGAGCGCAAGCTCGGCAGCGCCGATGAATTACGATCGACGGAAGTTCAGCGCCAGATCGTCGAGGCGGTCCAGGAGATCGTTCGTCCTGTCCAGAGCACATTGGAGGGCATCGTCCCGGCTCCCCGGGTCGAAGAGATCGTTTCAGCAGTCACGCAGACGGTCGCCGAACGCACACTGTCGATCCCCCAGATTCTGGTCCTGCCGAAACGGCAGGCGACGTTTCAGTTCGCCGACTTCGATCTCAAGGATCTCACGACAATCAATGTGCGTCCGATCGATGACGGGCTTGTCATCCAGACCCTGCGGACCGAAGCGCGGACATATCTGGCGAAATCTGTCGACGATCCACGGGAAGAGCACCTGGAAGACTATCTGGTGCGGTTCCTCATTGAACGGAACGAGATAGATTATGACGCCCACGCCGACCTTCTCTACAAGCTCGCCGGTCAGGTCGTCACGCGCATCAGCTCCTACCTCGAAGATCCGGCGGATATTGAAAACGTCCTGCTGCGTAATGGCCGGCAGCTGGCCGAGTTCGTGTTTGCCCAGATGATGCAGAACTACCATGAAACACCGCTAGGCGAGGATGACTACGAGGTCCGCGTCACACGCGGTTTCACGCTGCTGCAGCCGCAGCCATTCAACGTCGTCCCCGGGCAGAAGGTCAGGGACTTCCGCCAAGTCGTGACACCGATGTCCGACACCAAGCGCCAGGTCTTTGGCGGCTTCAAAAAGTGCTGTTATTCGCTGCAGAAATTCGATTCTGATCCGGAGCGCCGGTTTGCCGTTCTGATCGATGCCGACCCGTCGGTCGAAAAGTGGCTAAAGCCGGGTCGTGCCCAGTTCCAGATTGAATATCGCTCGGGCGACAACTATGAGCCCGACTTCGTGATCGAGACTGACTCCCGTATGGTGATCTGCGAGGTCAAGAGCAAGGACGAGCTGTCGAACTCCGTCGTTCAGACCAAAGCGAAAGCTGCTACCAAGTGGTGCCAGGCAGCGACTCGGCACGCGGTCGACTGCGGTACGAAGCCATGGTCTTACGTTCTGCTCGGAGACGACCAGATCATCGGCAGCGCCACGCTAAGAGGGCTGATGGCCAAGTTCACCCAAGCCTAATGCAAATCAAGGCAGAATCATGGCGCTCGCGACACCCCCTATGAATACCCCGTTGTTGAAAGTTAAGGGTCGCGGCACGGCCGCCTTGATCTGTGCATCCGGAGACGCCAAAGTGGTTCCCGCTATTTTTTAGTAGCGGGAACCACTTTGAGATCAGAAGAGAACAGCAAGCGATTTCGCGCTATTACGAGGTCCGACCGGGATTCGTGAATATCTGAAGCTTCAGATATTTGCGAATCCCGGCCATCCTTCATTACCGGTTGACACGACCTCAGACTCCGGTTCGACATGGTGTTCCGGTGTAAAGCGCTGGGCACATCGCAATAGCCTCGTTCGAGGGTTCGAGGGTGCGTTGCCCGCTCCGCGATGAGCGATATCCGACGATCACGGCTGTCTTTCGAACGATTCTCAGTCGCCCCTCGTTCCCTTATAGCTCAAGATAAATTCGTTTAGACACGATCGAACTTGTTGTTTACATCGCTCGGCGAGTGGATGCGAGAATGTGGCCCGAGGCGCTTTCTCGCCGAGAATGCGAGATCGGCCTCACCCCGGGCGGACGATCGAAATGCAATAGTCAAGCTGCCAGGACAATGTAAAGCGAGGTGGGCGAGCGCGCGAAGGTCGGCTGTTCGTGCGCCACCCGACCATCACCCCGAGTGGCGCCCGTTCGAAGCTTGCCGCGCTAGACGCCCTCCTTAAGAAGCTCGATTGTGGCCGAAATCTGTTCGCTCAGATTCGTCTTCACTCCGTCTTCGATAGTGGTTACGAGCACACCCCTGGATTTTCCCGGGACATAATCCCGCGGTGGCACGATGCCTTCCGATTGATAGGCAAGCTGCTTGATAGCCCAATTGTCCCGGTAGCTTTTCAGGTCCATTCGACCCAAGTGCTCCCAGTACCAGGTCACGTTCCGCTTATCCCTGATGACGAAGTCGGGCCATCGCAATTTGCCCGCAAGCATGACGTCCGGTTCATAGGCGTAGTCGATTTCCGCTGTATGGAGCTTGTCGGCAATGATCCATTCGCTCTTCGAGCGCACCAGTTCGTTCTTCGCGGTCCGGTAGATCAAGCGATCATCGAGCTGAACCTTACGATACCCCACCGGAATGGCAACGGGACGCGACGTTTCAAACAGGTTGGTCATTCGCCGTTTGGTATCAGAGGCGGAGTCGTGCGTATATGAAGACAACTCGCGCAACTCGCCCTGCACGAGCAATACGACCTTCTCTCTGTGACGCGTGAGCGCGGTGTAAAGCATTTCGCGCGTCAATGTCCGGCACTTGCGGGGAATCACCAGAAACGTCTTGCCGAACTCGCTGCCTTGTGTTTTGTGCACGGTCAATGCATAGGCGAGCTCCAGAGGCGGCGTGGCGTCTGCTCCGAATTCCCAAGCCTTGAAGGTGAAAGCGATGCCCGGTTGCGTCGCCATTTCCACCTCGAGCTGCTCGTAGAATCCCTTCGTAGTTTTTCGCTTGAAGAAGCCGGTCGTAACGCCGATCTCGCCATTCGCGACGTAAGATTTCTCGAGCCGGGGCCAGGAAGACCGGTCGGACTTGTTCTGCACGTTGATGACCTTATCGCCCCAGAGTAGTCTATGCGGGCCCATAGGCCGGGGAATGCGCCGGCTGTGCGTCTTGGCGCTCAGTTCGAGAGCCCAGGTGCGAAAGTGATTTTGCAACTGCCGATTCAGCGCGTCGGAGCCGGCCAGCGACTGACGCAGCGGAGAAAGAATCTGCCAACTCTCTGCTTTCGAGGCGGCACCGCCTTCCGTTTCGCTGTTCTTCCTCGGCCAGAAATAGACCTTTCCCTCGTATTCGGTTCCGCCATAGCTTTGTTCAAATCGAATCGAATCGTCGACGGACGAGAGCGGCAGCTCTTTCCTGAGCGAATCGCGTATGGACCGATCGAGCTCGTCGGGGGTGTTCCAATGAACCGCTTCGATCCGGTCCCCGTTGCCTTGTGCAACGCGATCCCACAGATCGCTCGGCGCTTCGTCGTGACCGGTATCAGAGAACAGGTTGGCGAATGCCAGGTCGATGCGTGCTTCGCCAGCCGCCTGACGACGTGTGACGCGCAGCTCGGCATAACCCTTCGCGACACGCGGACTCATCAACTCGACGCCTTGGGGCGTCAGTTCGCGGCAGATATCGACGTATGGCCGGCCCGCACCGATAGGCGGCAACTGCTTGGGATCACCGACGAGTATCAGGCGATCGACGTTCTGCAGCGCGTCGAGCGTGGCGGCGAACTGGTCTTCGGTCAGCATCGAGCATTCGTCGATGACGACCGTGCGATAATCCGCGCAGCGGGCGGCGCCCGGGTGTATGTAGTAGCGGCCCGTCTTGCCATCGTAGCGCCGGTAAGCATGCAGAAACTGCGCAATCGTCTTGCCTTGCCCGGCCATGCCGCTCGCCTGTTCGAGGCGCACGCGCGCCTTGCCGGTCGGCGCGAGCAGCAGCATGCCTTGGCGCCTGACTTCCGGTATCAGGGACAGGGCCTTGATGAGCGTGCTCTTGCCGGTTCCGGCAGCGCCCATCAGCACGCTGACGTGCGATTGGTAGATCGTTCGCAGCGCCGCCGCTTTTTCCCCGCGGGCGCTGAGTTCCAGTTCGTCCCATTCGGGTGTCGGGTTCGAATGATCGATGGCGTCGTTGACCAGCTTCTGCCAGTCGTGTTCTTCCTCGAGGCTCGCCTCTTCGTGACGCGCGGCGATCTCGTCGGCGATGCATGAACGGGTCTGCGCATATCGGCCGAGCTGATAAAAACGCCTGCCTTCGCTTTCGACGAGTGCCAGCACCGGTGCGAGCCTCTTGTCGAGCAGCGGAAGGAGGTCGGCGTCCAAACTGCATGGTGGCTCGATCGGCATGTTCCGAACGCGGTCAATGATCCACTCGGCGGGCAGGATGGTATGCCCTTCGTCAACTGCGGCGCGTTCCAGCCGATCGATGATCAGTGCCCGCACACGGCGAAGATCTGTGCTTTCGTAGACGCGGCTTTCCAATGGCAGTTCATGGCGCCCCTCGAGCTCTCGCGCATTGAAAAGACCTCGGTCGACCGCACCGAACGGCAGGGATTGCTCGACGCGGGTCTCGAACAGCAGATAGAGGTTCTTGCGGAGCTGCTCATCCGTGATGTCGGGATGGTCTTTGTTGCGGCCGTCTCCGTACCAGTAGCAAGCCTGATCGTTGCTCAGTTCGAAGCGGCTCAGCAACTTCAGCAGATCCTTGCGGCCTTCGTCCAGTTGGCCCCACTTCTCGGCGAGCGTGGGTCCCACGCACACTTGCAGATGCTTCGGCAGCGCGTGTGGCGCGCCGAGCGTTTCTTCGAAGATGTCCCAGGCGGAACGTGCGTTGTCTTCATGGATGCGTGCGGTCAGGTGCCATGCGAGCAGATTTCCGCGTTCAACACCCAGCGCTACGAGCGCCGCTCCGAAACCCGGATACGGGCCTCGAAGCTTCCATAGCCGGTTGAGCTCGCGATCGATCCAGCCGCGATATTCGTTCCATGGCCCATCCGAGAGCGTCGCCATCTCGTGTAGCGCGCGTTCGATCGACAGCAGCGATGCGATCGCGTTGTCCTGGCTCAGCAGCTCGGAACCGAAGGAGTATTGCTCGAATGCCTCTTCCGGAGCGAATGCGACGAAGCGTTCGAGGTCGAGCGATTCGTCGCTTTCAGCGCGTTCGAGCAGCGCCCGATACGGCAACAGGAAGCCATCGACGGGGCCCTTGTCGTCGAGGCGAATCGAATGCGCAATCGAGCGTTCCCAAAGGAAGCCTGAAATGGCGTCACTCGAGCGTTTGCCGGATGCGTAGCGGTATTCGACCGGCTCTCCCTTCCCCGTGACACGTCCCACGCCCACGATGACTCGCCGGTTCGAGTCGGACAAAGGAGTGCGTTTGGCGTAGAAAAAAACGAGGGATTCGTTCTTGCGGATGGCGCTGAAGAACGTATCCAGCAACACCCGCTGATTCGTGCCTTCCTGAACCCAGGTGTCGGGGATGTTGTCGTCCATCACGGGCTCGCGAGTCGGATCATAGCCCAGCAGTAGCTCTTTCGCGAGGCCCGCCGTCCTGAGTTTCTTCGATCCCTCTGCCGTCTCCTTCAGCATCCAGCGAAACGGGATGGCTGCGGCGGCGAAGGGCTCGAACCTGAGAGGGGTGTCGGAGAAATGCGCATGGGTATCGGCGAACTGGTACGGGTGCTTCTTCAACCTTTCGACTGGAAAACTCGCCATGAAAGTGCCGTGTTCGTCGACACACGGTGGCAGGTCGTGGTCCGCGAATCCCTGAATCGATTTGCCAGCGAACGCGGCCTCTCTGGCGTCCGACCTTCCCGTTCCGATGCGGGGCAATACCATGCATGCCGTGTTCTCACACGGGCTCTTGCAGATGGCCCCGTTCCAATCGCTGTCATGCCACGGAACTCGCACAGTCAGGTGTTGCGAGGGGAGTTCCCGGGCTCCGGAAATCATCGGCATGAGTTCTTTTCCTTTTATTGGGGGACGCGAGGTGCGAATCATAGAATCCTCGATAATGTCTTTACCGGATATCGACAGTAACCCCGTATTTCTGAAGTTCGAGCAGCCACGGATTTCGCCACGGAAAGAGCGATCCTCGACTGGCCGTATTCGTCGGTCTTTGTCTTCGGAAGCGATGAGAAGCACGCCGGATACCGCGCAGCAGCCGACGTTTCCGTCAAGGCGCGTGGAAAATTGTCACGAAGGCAAACCCGGAAAATGTCCCAGTGCAAACCTTGCGCCGGAAGAGTGTGACAGCATGCAACGGCTTCGAGCGAATATGCCGCTCTTCTATATAGGAATCGTGTACTGCCTTTGGTTCATGCTGTTGCTTCCCGAAACAACTGGTAACGTGTGAGGCCAAAGCGTCTTCATAGAATCCACTCACCGCAACTTGTTTTGGAGAATTCGGATGAAGACGAAGCGTTGGACTCTCTTGGCTGCAACCGGTGTGACGGTTCTTATCTCGTCAATGGCATTCGCAGCAGGCACCGATACTGGCAGCACGGCGGGTACGGGCACGCTCGGCGGGAAAAGCACGATGAGCGCAACGGTTGGCACCGATACGGGCGGCACGGGCGGCACGACGACCGGTGCGAATGCCGGTGCAAACGCGGGCGTGAATGCCGGCGCGAAGCTCGGCGCGGCTGCGCCGGCCACACCCGGTACCGCGGGAACCGGCGCTGGCACCAGTGCAGGTGGCATGTCGTCGAGCCACATGAGTACCGAAGGTGCAGCGAATACGAGCGGGATGAATTCGACTGACGCCGACAAGGGTGCTGCGCGCGCCGAGGACGGCACGAGTGCGCAGATCAGCGGCAAAACCAATACGCACACCCGTACGTCCATGAAGCATCATAAAGTCGCCAAGCCGGCAACGACAGACTCCAGCGGTTCGTAATCGTTAGTTGTCTCTTCCTGACGAGCGAGCGGTCTGGTCATCGATGTCGTCAAGAGGCTCGACAGGGTCCGGCGGGTGAGCGTGACAGCTCATTTGCCGGACTGCTCGAGCAGCAGCGCACTCTGAACTCGTGCCCGCTCAGTGCTGACGCCCATTTTTGTCAGCCGGTACCTCGTTTTTTTCGACACCTGGAGCTAAAGATGACTCCGGTTGCGCCCCGCGCCTTTTGCGCGGTAGAGCGCTGCGTCGGCTGCATCGACCAGTTCGTCAGGACCATTCACGTTGCCTTCCGTTAGCGTGGCACACCCCGCGCTGACCGTTACGCATCCGAACGCAGTCTGTGTCTCCAGACCAAGGCGTAGCACCGCCTCCCGAGCTCGTTCCGCGATTGCTCCAGCGTCACGTTGGCCCGTATCGGGCAGGACGATAGCGAATTCCTCTCCGCCATAACGGGCGACAAAATCGCCCGGGCGGCGGACGGTTCCGGCCAGGGCAGATGCCACCGCGACCAGACACGCGTCGCCCTCGAGATGCCCAAAGGCATCGTTGTACTGCTTGAAATGATCGACGTCGATCATGATGAGCGACAGGGGCAGACGATGGCGTCTGGCACGATCAAACTCTTTGTGGAACTGCTCGTTGAAATAGCTACGGTTGTAGATTCCCGTCAGCGCATCGCGGACAGACATCTGCAGCAACGATGCATGGGCCTCGAAAAGCCGCCGGTAAAGTACGGTAACGTTCCACACCAGCACACAAACCAGTATGCCGGGCGCAAACATGCTGAATAGCCGGGCGAGATACCAGCCCACGGTAAATCGCCCCGCGCTCAACAGGTTCAGGCTGGTATCAGTGAAACAGGCGAGTACTGCGATCGATAGCCACAGGTCGAGCATGGCGCGCAGGCGGCCCGTCCACAACACGACGACCATCGCCATGACGTTGAGCGACCAGATGACGGGGGCCGTCGTGCCGTTCAGGAATGTGCCTGCGTCGCTCGCCGGATTGAGAGCGGGCGGCAGCTGGGCGTAGATGGCGAATCCGCCAAGTACGGCACCGATCATGACTGGCCCGCCGATCAGCGCCCCCGCCCACAGGCCAACGTGTGTTGTGCTGATCGGCCGGCGTGCAAACCGGTCGCGCGTCAACGCGGCCAGGATCACGAAGAACGGAAACCCGCCGTGCCAGAACACCCACATCCAGGCGGCGCTATATGGGCCGGCGCCCAGAAGGCCGGTGGGCGTAAAAACGCCCGGGAACGTCAGCAGTTGCAGGGCCACTGTCAGCGCGGTGAAGGCATATGCGCCACCAAGCGCTCCCAGGACTGGCTGACGGGTTACGGTGAACTGCGCGCCGAGCAGGAAGGTGGCGATGCCGGCGGTCGTGAACACGGTCAGCGCGCACATCGGCATGAAAGGTCCAACGGCGGGTAGCGCCAGGCTCGCACGCGGGGCGGCGATCGCCAGGGTGAGCACGATGAGCAGCGCTGTCGTTCCGGCAAATACGGTCTGTTTGCGTGTGGCGTGCTGGACCAGGAAGCCTTCCATGCAGTCCCCCCAATTTTTGTTCTTCCCTAACCTTGCGGGTAGTTGTCCCGTGGTCGACGCAAGCCCTGGTCACGGGGCCGCCATCGCGCCACTCTCCATTGCGGCGAGCTGCGCCTTGCGCGATTCTACGATCCGGCGGATGACGCGTTCCATCAGCGCCGGATCGGCGGCGCACACGTCGATCATCGCGCCAATGACTTCCGGCAGGTCCAGCGCCGGCCGGAATGCCGGATAGGCCTTCATCTGTTTCTTCGCTCTCCGGAAGCTTTCGTCGGGAACGAGTATCGCCTTCATGCCCGGTGTCGGCTCCTTCTTTTTCGGCACTGACTTGGTCACGCCAAGGGCTTCGGAAGCCTGCTCGTTCTTCCATTGGTCCGCCGTGAACGTCACCACGTCCGCCTGTGTCTGTACATTGCTCATCGTCACCTCGGTCAGTTGTCGTGGCGCGCAGCGTGACCGGCAAGCCAGTCGTCCAGCGTGAAATCTTCGTCCGCCATGCGGCGCACGTAGGGCAGGGCGCCCGGCAGCGGCAGCGTCTCGACCTTCCGGCCGGAACGTTCCCACTCGGCGGACAGGAACGCGACGAGCTTGCCGACCTGATAGCGCGTCGTGTGAAAACCCGGTGTCTGGTAGAGCGACCGCACGAGGCCGGCGACCAGATCATCGGCGCGCCGGGAGCGCACCGTTGAGCGAATCTGGAAACGCCATTGTCGCTCAGTCTCGGTCGTCATCCGCCAGGTGAGCCGGACGCCACCGCCGGCCGCCTTTGAGTGAGGCAGTCTCAGCAGCTCGTAGCCGGATACATGTACACGCCCTCCATGTGCGAGCGCGTCTTTCAGATTTTCTAGCCTGTGCGCGGCGTGCTCGCCGTCTGTGACCATCAGAAACCAGTGCAACGAATCGCCGCGCTCAAGGTCAGCGAGCATCAGCCGCGCGTTCGCCTTGCCGAGCGCCTTCCGGTAGGCACGCTGGTTCATGTTCAGGAACACGTCATACCGTTCCTCGAACTTCTCGCAAAGCGCCTGCGCACGCCCGGCGCTCACCACGCCCGACACGTGATGGTGGTAGCCGTGCCTGACGAGATCGAGCAGCCGTTGCATCAGCAATGTCTTGTACCGGATGACCTGACGTTTTCTTTCGCTCATATATGCGTTGTGAATCGCTCGATTATGCGACGTGCATATTGCGTAGGAGTCCATTCATTGATAATGCAGAGCCTTGCTGCATAAGGCTTTCCAGTTATCCGGCATGCTTCGCATTCCCGGCTAATTATAAGAGATTCCGCACGCGAAGCGTGCTTTCTTCATACGTTGCAACTACACTACTTTCGCTGGCCGTCACAAGCGACCCTAGCGCGCAAGCATCACTCTGCGTCGCCGGGGCCATCACAAGCGGCCCAGCGATGCAGCACAAGGGCAACCAACCCTTGCATTACCTGGTTGCCCGAAGTGGTGTAACGCGCGAGCGGTTACACGGACTGGGGCAGCTTCCAACGCAGTAACTTTGGGGGCTGACCACCCCCAAATTCCATCACTTCACGCGAGCCGCAAGGCTCAAGGCACGGCTACCAACCGTGCCGAGTGTGCTGAAGTCGTATGCGCGTAATGGCGCTGGTACGACTACGACGAGCGCTGGACGGTGTAATTCCGTCCTTCGACTCAATCCCCCGCGCAGCATGGGGAAGAGGTTGGGCGACACGGAAACGGGCTCGGCGAGGAAATGCGCCAGGTTCCTGTGTAGCGTGAAAGCGGGAGACAGCTTCGCTGTCGTTAGGACCGCCCAGGGGCTGCGGGAAACCGTAGAACCTGTGCCACACACGTAGGCTGCTGAGGCGTTCCGAAAGGGCGCAGGCGTGCAAGGGGAAACCTGGCGCACGTGGCACCTTCCGGCGAAAGCTGGAGGGGTCGCTGTATAGCTTAAGCGTGTAAATGCGGCCGCAGAGGTCGCTATGTGGTGGGGCATCAAGCCTGTCTGAAGACGAAGCCGTTGACGGCACAACAGGTAAGCGAGCCGCTTTGGAATCTCGGGCCGCTGAAAACCTGATGGGCGAGAGGGAACACCTCTCTGTTGTTGCTTGAGGCGCAGGCGTGGTGCCCCGGAGCGTTGTTTAGCTTCAGTAGCGTTGCACTAACGTGGGAATCGCTAAGGCCAATATCGGGCTGGTAACCCGATGGCTATGCGAGGGAGAGTGGATCAGTAGGGCCGTGCGGCGTAAGCCGCATAGCTGTTTGTCGCGACTCGTCCGAAGCGCAAACAGCAGGCGAAAGCCTGTCCGAAAGTTCACGGCACACGTAAGCGTGAAGATGCGGGGTGGTTCCCGCAATGGAATGTTGGAACGGGCGCGGTTGGTAGCCGTGCCCGTCTTGGGATTGGTCTCCCAAGGTCTCCAACGTGTAATTGATCCCTTTGAAAAGGAGCTTGTCGTGGAAGCAAAACGCAGTGAAAACGCCGGCCGACAAGGCCGGAGGCAACCCGGCCGAAGTCGGGCCGGTAAGCAAGTCGGCCTGCTGTTTGAGGTCGAAGGCAGCAACAAGTCGCGCGCCTCGGCGCGTGCAAGTCAACCCGCTAGCAGTCAGAGCGGTGGTCAAGACGGTTCCTTGTGGACCAGTGGCAACCAGAGAAACGGCGTTATCGCGTCGTCTTCGCTGTGGCAATCCGGGTTGTAAATCCGGTACGTCAACCGACAAACAGGCCACAAGCCTGCGTCAATCGCGTCAAGGTTGAGGGTGTGGGAAGCCTTCAATTGCTGTACGGCCGCAGACCGTATCTGCCCGGCAGGGTGGTGCGCCTTTTTAGGCAATCCGTTCGTGCTTCGGCACACGCCGGCCCTAAACCGGAGAGACGAAAGTCTCTCCGGTTCCCCCCAACAACTGGAGAAAGCCGTGCTTTTTCCTGACGCAGTGAATATGCAGTCTGTGCAGCCGACCGTCTTTGTGGCGGTCGAACGTACGCTTCAATGGTCCAGTCCGTGGTATTGGATCGTGATCGCTATTCCGCTCTTTACGATATCGGTGTTGCATCCCGTGCCGTGGCGGTTGCGTACCAATGATCCAACGTTCCTCGATCTGGTGACCTTCCTCGTGCGTCGGATTTCCGTGTATGCGCTGGAGCTGCTGGTGGTCCTTGCCCCACTCATCGGGCTCTTCCTCTTCGTGATTTCGGCTGGAATGCCATTCGGAGAAGCGGCTTCGAGTTACGGCGCGTGGCTCGCCGGCCGCCTCGGACAATACTGGCCGATCGTCGCCGGTGCAGTCGTCTACGGCCTGGTGCTGCGATTCGTGTGGGATCGTTACGTGTCGCCAAAGCTATCAAACTACTGGCGCGCACTGCGTGTCACGCAGAAAACCGACCAACTGGTCGATGCGCGTCAGGAGGTCATGACGCTCAAGGCTAAAGACTTCGAGCCTGAAAAATACTTCGCCGATGGCAAGATTTTTTACGGCCTGGACGAACACGACCAGCCTATCTATTTCGATCTGAAAGAGTTTTTCACCACACATCACGCAATCCTTGGCCCGACGAGTTACGGCAAGGGTATCGTGCTGCAAAGTGTGTTCAAGCAATGCATACGGTTCGGATTCGGCGTGTTCTACATCGATCCGAAAGGCGATGATTACCTGCCGTACCTGCTGCAAAACGAAGCACGGGCGGCCGGCCGGCGCTTCGTCTATCTCGACCTGAACCCGGGCGGCAAAGGCGTATGGCATCCGTTCCTCGGCGGCGATTTCAGGCAGCGCCGCACGCGAATCGTGCGCGCCTTCAATCTCGACTCGGCCGGCACCGATGCCGATGTTTACAAGGCAAAGGAACGCGCGCTGCTCGATGACGCGCTCGAAAACACTGACGGCACAATTAAGTCATTGCTCGCCTATGTGAAGGATCACGGCAATGCTGGCGACCGTGATCTGTCCACGTTGCGCGACTCGCTGCGCGAATGGTCGCGCGTCGATACCTTTGCACAGCCGGCCAAGCGCAAGGGCCATTCGATCGAAGCGTGCCTATTGAATAATGCTGTCGTCTACGTTCGCGGCGACCTGGCTGACCCGGTTGTGAAGGCCGCAACGAAGGCTTACATCGCTGAGCTGACGGCGGAGATCAAGCGCATGCTTCCGAGGCGGCCGGCGCACGTGACGCTCGGCATTGACGAATTGAAGTTCCTTGCGTGCGCGGAGATCAATGATGCGCTCGCGACGATCCGGCAAAACCGCTGCAATATGCTGCTCGCTGCGCAGTCGATCGCGAACCTCGAAGCGCCGGATGACAAGCGCCTCGACGGCAAGGCATTGGCGCGGGAATTCGAGGTCAACACGCCTATCAAGTTCGTCTACCGGGCAGCGGATGAACGCACTGCGGAATGGGCGGAAAAGCTCTCTGCAAGCCAATGGCTGAATGTCGTACAACGCGAAATCACGAAAACTAACGTTCACGGCGGCGAACAGTGGGAGGGCAACCGGATGGTCGGGAGGCTGGAGCAACCCATCATTTCGCAAAGCACACTGCTCAGCCTGCCGGCGCGCATTGCCATCGCCTACATGCCCGGCCGCAATGCGTCAAAGCTCTACACGTGCCACGCGAATATCGATCGCAGCGTGGCGTCGTGGATGACACCAGCCACGCCGGCCGCAGCGGCCGAATCGACGGAATCAGCGGAATAAGTGGCCGGCCTGGGCAAGTCGGCCGGCACGGAACTACGTATCAAGCGACTCATTCCACTCGGCGCCTAACCCCCAGCTCTAAGCGCTGACATGCGCCCGCTCAGCAGGCCCCACTCGAAATCATCCCACCGTAGATTCTCTTTCGCGAACTTGAGTCCCTCGCCAAGCCCGCGAATCGTCTGATTGGGATCGAGCGTGCCGATAATAACCCGTTTTAGTTTTCGGTCGATTACTCGACCAGTGCGATGCGCCTCGTCACATTCCGCGCAGGTAGTACTCCATTGGGTTCATTCGTTGCGGATATTTTTCCCGCTTTCAACTGTTGCGTGAGGTAGCGAACGGTTCAAGCCTCGTGCCCCGGATAGCTTGACTACATACAAAAGGGGGAGGCGGCCAACGGTGAGGCATCACTGATACCGCCTGACAGCATGGGTCGACAACGATCCAAATATATTAATTAGGAATACAAAATGAAGCTACATAATCGGGGACACGGAGAACGGGCACCATTGAAGATGCTGGCGATGCTGGCAGTCAGTCTGCACGCGGCAGCGGTGATGGCGAATACGTCCGTCGCCGGACACGCGCCGGATGCCTTATCAAATGGCGCAGATCTGGAATTTCTGGGTGGCATTGATTCGCCTGCAAGCGGAACTGACACTCTCGCTGAAGTTGTCCAGCCGCTGCCGGGTGGGGCGCGCGCCACGGGAGAAGGCCCTGGATTAGCGGGCAGCGCAGGACTGGGCTTGGGCAATGGTGTCGGGTCCGGCGGCGTCGGAAGTTCGGGTATCGGAGGTGGGACGGGCGGCGACGCGGGGATCGCTGGCGGAGCCGGCGTTGGAGTCGCTAGCCCGGGAACTGCGCACAGTGGATTGGGTGGCGCTGGAACAGCCGGTACGGGCGTAGGAGGCACCGCTGCAGGGGGCACAGGGGCGGGAGTGCCGGTACCGGAAGCACGGGTGCCACTGCAACCGGAAGCGCGGGTAGCCAAGGCAGCAGTGGCGGTCAGGCCGCGGGTGGCCCGGGTAGTGGCAGCAGCCAGGGCAACGGTGGCCAGGGGAGCAGCGGCCAAGGTAGCGCTGGTCATGGCAGCGGTTCGGGTAACGGCGGTTCGGGTAACGGTGGACCGGGTAGCGGTGGACCGGGTAGCGGTGGACCGGGTAACGGCGGTTCAGGTAGCGGTGGACAGGGTAGCGGCGGTTCGGGTAGCGGCGGCCCGGGCAACGGCGGTTCGGGTAGCGGCGGTTCGGGTAGCGGCGGCCCGGGCAACGGCGGTTCGGGTAGCGGCGGCCACGGAAGCGGCGGTTCGGGTAACGGCGGTTCGGGTAGCGGCGGCCCGGGCAACGGCGGTTCGGGTAGCGGCGGCCACGGAAGCGGCGGTTCGGGTAACGGCGGTTCGGGTAGCGGCGGTTCGGGTAGCGGCGGCCACGGAAGCGGCGGTTCGGGTAACGGCGGTTCGGGTAGCGGCGGCCACGGAAGCGGCGGCCCGGGTAGCGGCGGCCACGGAAGCGGCGGCCCGGGTAGCGGCGGCCACGGAAGCGGCGGCCCGGGTAGCGGCGGCCCGGGTAGCGGCGGCCCGGGTAGCGGCGGCCACGGAAGCGGCGGCCCGGGTAACGGTTCGGGTAGCGGCGGTTCGGGTAGCGGCGGTTCGGGTAGCGGCGGCCCGGGCAACGGCGGACACGGCAGCGGTGGCCAAGGCGCCGGCGGCCATGGTGGTTACGGAAATGGGGCGAATGGCGGCCATGGCGGCGGCAATGGTGGAAATGGTTCGCACTAGATACCACGCCAACCAACCGCCGGCGTCAGAGAGACAATTGATAATGGATGGCAACCGGCGGCAAGTTGTCTTCGTTGATGTTAGAAATGGACATGCCTGTTGTTGACGAGGGGCGAACGCGTCCGGTGGGAGCTGCGATCAATTGCCTCACCGACGAAGCTACGATAGCGGCTGGCGAGTTATGCCTGAAAGGCCAGCGCACCCGGAACGCTGACGGTTCAATGCGAATCAAGATGCGATGGTGATATTCGAGTTCATCCCGTTCCCTCGATGGCGGCCCGCCGAAGCGGGCCGAAACTGGATCACTCGTCCGTCATCAACTCGTCAAGCCGCGGCCGGAGCCACTTCGCCGTCGCGATGGCGTTCGGCGTGAGCTTGCGCACGTAGGCCGACTTGCCGGCTGGCGATCGCGTCGGGCTGAACACGAAGGCGTTGCGCTTCATCAGGTCATGCACGGCCTTTTCGGGCTTGGCATCGAACACGAACACGGCGCGGTTGTCCTCTATGTCCTCCCTGTACGTGTAGCCCTGGCCTTCTTCCTCGCGGTCGGTACGCTCGGCCATCTTTTCGAGCGCGGCGATACGCTCGCGCACGCGGCGAATGTTCGCGCTGCTGTTGGTCAGCTCGTACGAAGCGAAGCCGGGGCGGCCTCGCCAATCAGGCTGGAACAGCTTGTCGATGGCGTCGGCCGAGTAGCCCATGCGCTCGAGGCCGGCGCGGTCATCGCGGCGAATCAGCGAGTTCGCGCGCTTCATCCGCTCGTGCCGTTCCTCCATGTCCGCGAGCTTCGCGCGCAGTTTGTCGAGCGCTTCCGGGTCATCGCTCGAAATGCCGCCCTTGCCGACGGCTGCCGCCCGGCGGTCCAGCTCGGCCGCTTGATCGTGCAGCGCGAATGCCTTCCCGAACGTGGCATGTACACGCGCTCGATAACGTCGGTCGCGGCCTTCGGAGTGGTGGCCGACGAGGATCGGCTGACCAAACGGGATCGCTGATACCATCGTTCTAGCGCGGATGTAGTGCATGCTCGATGCCGACCGTGCGCGCTCGGCGCTGGCCTCGATGCGTGCGCGGCGGGCTTGCTGCTTCGCTTCGTACTTGTTCACGATCCATCTCCTGTCAGGTGCGGCCGGCCTCGCCGGCCCACCTCGGGTTGCGGCTTACTCGCCGATCTTTCGCAGTTGCTCCAAGAAGAGGCGCGACACCTTCGCCAGCTCCATCATTCGGGCGTGGGCGCTGCCGTTCTTGCGCAGATTCTTCGCGAGTGCGAGGCTCGCGGCATGGTTGGTGCGGTGATAACTGCTGAGCCTGGTTGGCACGTCGAGCGCTCCCCGATCAGCACCACACGACGCGGCCGTAATCAACCGTTCGGCGGTAGTAGTTACGGCCATCCCAAGGTGTGAACGTGTATTCCACGTACGCGTAACTTAGGACTACGATCCAGTGATGCAGTGTGAGAGGGTGCATATCGATCTCCATGAAAATGTGTGGGGTTACTGCTGACCGGGGCCGAAGATTCCGAGTCCCGGCGTAATCGGGCCGGTGAGGCTGTGGGACTCGACCGTCTCGATGCCGCCGTTGCCGTGAGTTCGTCGTCCCGCGACGGGGGGAGCCGGCCCGGTGCGGCCGTCAAGGGTGAAACCGGAGGCCGCAGCCCGCGCAGCGCAGCGAGCAGGAACGGGCGAGGATTTCAGCGCGCAGCGCGGCCCTTGATGGCCGTGCCGGGTTGGCTATGGTCGCGGTGGTGGACGACGAACTCACCGGCAATGCGTGAGGGCGTGTATCGGAGCCGAGCTGGACGCCGCGCGGCGAGCGCCTTCGTGCGGCCTGATGGCCGCACCTGGCTAGGGGTTGCGGTAGGGATTGAAGCCCGAAGGGGGCGAGACTCGGAACGAGGCTCGACGCGCAGCGCAAGCCCGACCCGGCGCTGCAAGCCGGGGAACGCCCGGTGTGGGTTACGCGGTACGACGCATTGACCTACAATCAGTCACGTCGATTTGACGCTCTGCCACTCGGGAGCGTCGGCCTTTTAATCTGCCGCTTGATAGCTGGCAGGCGATGACAGAAAAGCTTCAATATCGGCGATTCGCCAGCCCACAGAACGCGCTCCAAGCTGCACGGGTGCTGGAAAGGTTCCAGCCTTGATGCGCTGATAAATGGTTGACCGGGACAAGCCCGTCTCATTTTCAACCTCTGGACGACGCATGATCGCGTTAGGCGGTCGTCGAACAGGTTCCGGTTTTGTTTCTGCCGTCGCAGCGGGTGGTGTCGCCTTGTGCGATGGCTCGGCTGGGGCATACGCCTGGCGGCCCGCCATCAAGCCGAGATCGACCAGCATGGTGGCAAGCTGGTCACTGGCTGCACACCATTGCGCGAACGCTTCACAGTAGCGGGCTAGCAACTCCCCATCGATAAATTCCAGTACTCCCGCGTCAGACAGCTGTTTTGCCACTGTGGGCCAATGCGCCAATGCTGAGGGAGAAAGCCGGGCGAGCCATTTCGCACCACCAGCATGGAAATCAGTGCGCCCACCTTGCGTTCCGCGAGAATGGGCAGACGCTTGCCCAAGCCTTTGTTCATTCATATCAGGCCCCTTGCGTTCGACCTGCAAAGATACAGTCTAGGAGCGCGGTGATGGGCGCATGATACTTTCGTGAGTGGTACCCCTGAGCATGGGGCAAGACCGAGGAATGACGAAGGTAACGTCCAAATTGTAAAAACCGGCCAAAGTTGCAGATTTTGTGGCGGAGCCAGGATCAAACCCTCGCTGCAAACAAAATTCATCTCATACACCAGCAGATTCGATGGCGACTATTACCGAACGAGGACCTTGTCAGTGGCGTGCCCAGGTGCGGCGATGCGGCCACCCAGCGCAAAGCAAGACCTTTGAAACGAAGGCGGAAGCAGAAGCCTGGGCCCGGATGATCGAGTCAGAGATGGCGTGGGGCGGATGGGTCAGCCGCGGCAAGGCGAAGGCCGCGACACTCCATGAGGCTCTACAGCGCTATGAGGCCGAAATATCGCAAGGAAAAGAAGGTTCGATCCAGGAAGCGTCCGGCCGCGTTTTTCCGTTACAGGTAACGCAATATTCTTATTGTCGACCATGCTCCGCCCCTTATCAGCGTGGGACATTTTGTGTTACGCGTAACGACAAATCAATGATTTTGGCACGGCACTACACCCGATTTTTGATTAGGGTTTATACTTATCCCGTCTCCTCCATGTCTCCTCCTGATATGGATTAAGCCCGCCCACTGTGGCGGGCTTTTTTTCGGGGGCGTAGAAATGACAAAGGGCGCCGAAGCGCCCTTGCTATGTCATAAGCCCCAAGTCGATCAACGACTCCTGACCTCTTGCAGCGATCGTTTAAACGCCTTCAGATCCTTCGTCGCGAACAGCTGATTTCGGCCCATTTCGCTGCTTGCCCTCAATCGACCATTGCTCACGTAGCGGCGGAAGGTCGACATCGACACATCCAAATATTCGGCTGCTTCAGCCGACGTAAATTCATCATCAGCCAAATGACCGAACACCTCTTCGTGGCTGAAGTTATCCTGCGTGGACTGCACAGCCTGCCGACCCAGAATGGCAAAAAAGCGCATCTGTTCGGAGCTGGGCAGCTTCTTCAGATCTTGGAAAACGCTCTCGGCGGTGTGCTTGTTCATTGCAATAACTCCTACGATTTCAGGTACTTTTTAAGGGTCGCATAGAAATTCTCATGCGATCCGACCTGATAAAAATCAATTAGCAACAACTCAACATCTACGCCCTCAGCCTTCATTTCCGCGTCAGTGGGAGGTCGATAGGCGACCAGATATTCCTGACGCTTGTGCTTGAACTTGTAGACCCAGATGCCCGCCAAGTCACCCGTCTTGCTTTCCCCTACGTCCGGATCATCACAAATCGTCTCGACAGCGTCCTCAATGGCTAGCTGCAGCGGCTTGTGCTGTTTCTTAACGAAGGAAACAAAAGGCGGCTTATAGTTGGGCTTCATTGTTGAGTTGTTATGCGCTCAAAAATGATTCTATATCATGTCACACTGCGTGACAAGTCAGATGTTATGTGTGACACCGCTTGACGCCCCACCCGACAGGCGGCGCCATCTTTGTCTGCTGCCTCGCCATGGTGATGCTCGTTGCAGTGGTCTTCTGCCTGGCGCGGCCACGAGCCAACGATGTCGGCTCGCGCGGCGAGAAATCGTCGTGACCAGGGCGCGCCGTCACCGGGCAGGGGGAGCGAAGGCATTCGCTACAGGCTGATCCGCTCGACCTCGTCGAGGCTGATGTCGTCACGGCGCCGGTCATAGAGCTGCGTGGTGCGCGTCGATGCGTGATTGGCCATTGCGGCGGCATTTTCCAGCGTGCCACCGTTTTTCAGGTAGGCGGTGATGCCCGTGGCGCGGAAGGTGTGGTTGCCGATCTTGGTGCCGATCCCGGCCGCGAGCGCCCGGCGCCTCACCATCGCGTACGCGTTCGCCTGCGGCAGCGGCGTCGTGCTCAGCTGCCCGGTGCCGCGCGCGATCGTGCGGAACAGAGGCGCCTTTGGCTCATCACGCAGCCCGGTCTGCTCCAGATAGTCGTGCAGGTACGCTTCCAGCGTGTGGTGACACGGCATCGCGTGCGCCTTGCCGCCTTTTTCGCGCAGGCGCACCCACAGCCGGCGCTGCTGCATATACACATCGTCGACCCGCATCGCGAGCGCCGCACCCACCCGTGCAAACGAAAACACCATCAGCGCGATCAGCGCGCGGTCGCGCAGACCCACCGGCGTCGTCACGTCAATGCTGTCGAGCAGCTGCCGCGCCTCGCTCGCGTCGAGCACAGGCGTCTTGCCCTGCTTCGCGGAGTGGCTCGGCCCGCGCACCGACGCGGCCGGGTTGTGCGGCACGATCTGGCCGGTCACCAGCCAGTCGAACAGATGGCGGATCGCCGCGAGCCGCTGCTTGACGGTCGGCGCCGACAGCGTCTGTGTCTGCAGCTCGATCCACGCGGCCACATGCAGCGGCTGCACGCCCTCGACTGATGTCACGCCCGCGCCGGCGCACCAGCTCAGGAAGTCACTGGCCGCGCGCGCATACGCGCGCCGCGTATGCGGGTTGCGGATTGCCGACGCGAAGAACTCCAGAAAGCGCACGCCGGCCCGCTCACTCGAGCTCGCAACCAGTACGGGTAGAGCGGGCGAGTACGAAGCGATGAGGGCATCAGTCATTGTCTTTTAAGGAACTCGACTGGCGGAACCACCGGAATGGCGAACTTCACCCGGCTGGCCGTGCTTTGCTCAGCGCTCTTTGAAAGTTCACCGCCCAGCTCGATGCTGAAGACCTTGATGCCAGCCTTGCCGCCACCATTGCTCTTGTCGGTGACGGTGACGGTGACGGCCACATCAAATTCGACCTTTTGCAGATGCTCGGCATGGACCTCATCACCAAAAACCGGATTGATGGCGCCAGACACGCCCAACGCGTTCTGTTTCGCGATCTCATCGCGCACTCCCGTCTGGATCTGCACCAGCGTCTCGGTGATGAACTCACTCAGTTCCATGTCCACCCCTCTTTATGTTGAAAACGCAACTTCAGGCCTGAGCAGGAAGCCTCCAGGATCAGGGGCAATGTCACGATGCTCCTCTCGGCAACGTTGCAGGGCGGCTAGTGCAGGGTCCGCGATGCCAGTTCGGCAGCGATCGCCATCTCGATCGCGTGAATGGCCGCCTCGATGCTGGCCGGATCGTCATTGACGAAGCCGACCGCGAGTTCAAGCCCTTCGAGCGCCTGCAGCGCGGCGGCCATTTCGTCGAGCAACTCTGCCATGGGCCGGGTGGAACGGGACACGGGGACGGCTTCCTTATATGTGATAAAGGCAGCAGCTCTATGTTTGCGCGTCGACGCGTGGGTCCGCCGTCAACGCCGCGTTCTCTATCGCCATGAAGCAGGAGTTCCGTCCGAAATGGCTGCCGCAGGCGAGACGGTGATTCCGCCGTAGCCGAACGAAGCCGCTGGTCAGGCTATCGTCTTCACGCTTCAAGCCGTCAACTGACCGCGTTGGACGAAGAAAGCCGGACGAGCCTGTATTCCTCGTGGGATGTCGCCATGCTTGACGGTCTCGGGCCAAACCCACACGTACGGCACCCCCAAGCTAAAGTCTGGGAAGAATGTGCCGATAGGAAGGCTAAGGAAGTTGCCGATATGGCCAGGCAGCTACCTCAGTATGCAACAGGCTTATCTGAAGGTTGCCAGGTGTTAGCTGGCATCGATATATTATGTAGTACGCGTAAACTGAATAATTCTTATCGACTATATCGCATGATCGCGTGATGCTCTGCGACAGACATGTGATCTGGGAAACGTGACATGAGTACGTCGGCAGCGTGGGGTTATTGAGATCCGGAGGGAGAGATGGAAGACAGATGGGCCGATTATCTCATCTATGAAGCGCGTTTTGATGCGACGCAAACGCGCATCATTCGTCTCAGGCTCGCGACAGACAACGGAATCGCGGTTGACGAAAGTGGTGAATACCTCCGTCAGGACGTAGTGTCGGCTATCAAGAACGGTTCAACGTTCGCGACAGTTTTTCAGGATCAGGGCACCGGAAACTGGACATTCGGACATCAGGTTTTTCTCGCTGCAGTGAATGGCGTCGAATACATCAAAATCGCGGAGAGCGCTAGTGAAAAGGACGACCTTGGCGACACGCCTGGCTTCTAAGTTCAGCAGGGGTTCAGTGTATGAATTTGCGACGATTGATATACCTGTCAGCGAAACCTAGCACCGAGCTTTGCCAATACTTCGAGGAACGCGACTGGGATGTGAAAGCAGTCAGATCATCGAAGGATGCAAGGAAGGCCGCCGAGGACGCCGGGGCCGCTGGTGGACTACTCGACCTTGCAGCGGGGTTGCCGTCCCACGAGATCGAAGCGCTCGAGACAGGCCTTTCAATACCCAATGTCGGTTGGGTTGCGATTGTCTCGCCGGGACAACTCGGTGATGCGACACTGCGACGCCTCGTGCGCGACTATTGTTCAGACTACGTGACAGTACCGTTCATCCCCGAAAGGGTGGGCAGAGCTGTTGGACATGCGCACGGAATGGTTGCGTTATCTGGACCGCCACGGGAAGATTTCATACATTCGTTTGCCGAAGGCGAGATGATCGGGGCATGCGAGTCGATGCTGGCAATGTTTCGATCGATAAAGAAGGTAGCGTCAACGGATGCCCCCGTTTTCATTGCAGGGGAGTCTGGGACGGGGAAAGAACTGACAGCTGCCGCAATTCATCGCCGCTCGTCTCGTCGTAATTTTCCGTTTGTCCCAATTAACTGCGGAGCTATATCTCGCGATCTTGTTCAGTCTGAGCTTTTTGGCTACGAACGGGGCGCCTTTACCGGTGCGACGCAACGCAGGATAGGACGTGTCGAAGCGGCTGGCGGCGGCACGTTGTTTCTGGACGAGATTGGCGACTTGCCGATCGACAGCCAGGCTAGCCTCCTGCGGTTTTTGCAGGAGCGTAAGATTGAACGACTGGGCGGGCACGAATCCATTGATGTCGACGTCCGCATCATTTCCGCGACGCACGTCGACCTGGAACCGGCGATAGCTGAAGGGCGCTTCCGACAGGATCTTTATCACCGGCTTTGCGTGTTGCGTATCGTCGAGCCACCGCTGCGCGAGCGAGGCAACGATATCGAACTGCTTGCCCTTCATTTGCTCAGCCATTTCCGGAAGGAGGCGGGTAGGCGGCTGCACGGCTTCTCGCCCGATGCCATGGATGCGATGCTTCGATACACCTGGCCCGGCAATGTGCGCGAACTGGGAAATCGGGTGCGGCGGGCGGTCGTGATGACCGAGGGACGACTGATTACAGCGAAGGATCTCGAACTGGATCACGTCGCGGGTCAAGCGCCAGTACTGCTGAACTCGGCGAGAGAGACAGCCGAGCGAGCAGCAATCGAACGGGCGCTGCTACGGCATCGCGGACGATACGGGGAGGCCGCGCGCGATTTGGGCATATCGCGAGTTACGCTGTACCGTCTCATGGATGCTTACCAGATGCACGAGCCGGACACTGCAGGCTACAAACCTCGCAAGCGCCGTCATCCGCCTGGCTCGGTTCCTTGATCAGTTCGTAGCGTAGCCGACTGCGACATGGCCGGCTGCAACGCCCAGAATAAGCAAAGCAAAAAGCCCGTGAGGCGTTCACCTGACGGGCTTCATATGTTGGTTGCGGGGATAGGATTTGAACCTATGACCTTCGGGTTATGAGCCCGACGAGCTGCCAGACTGCTCCACCCCGCGGCGCGGAGTGTACTGGGGTTATCGGTTCCGGTCAACAAGACTCAAGACCCAGCCAGCGCCGCAGGTCATTGGGTATTGGCGGAGTCCGCGATCGCCACGTGCTGCCCGCCGCGGTCGCAGGCCACGCGGATTGCATCGTGACAGCGAACCCTGCGTGACTGCATGCGCCAGCTCACGGGGGTGAATAAAGGGTCGCTTCGTTGATTTCCGACGACGTTGCAAAACCCAGCATTTGTGCGTGAGTCGGGCGATGCGCCCTATACGTGTGGCGACACCATGCGTAATGCAATTGAATTACAATGCAGGAACTGAGCTACCGGGAGGAGTAATCGCCATGGCTGCGAGTGCATTGGTACAGACGCGCATCGATCCCGTGCTGAAAGAGCGCGCGGCCGCGGTGCTCGACAGCATGGGACTGACCGTCTCGGATGCGGTGCGTATCCTGTTGACGCGCGTCGCGAACGAAGGTGCGCTGCCGTTCGCGTTCGCTGCCGATCCTGCCGCGCATGACGCATGGTTCCGCGCGAAGGTACAGGAGGCATTGGCCGATCCGCGGCCGGCTGTTCCGGACGATGAGGTAGAAGCGCATTTTGCCAAACGGCGCGCGGCGGCCCTTCGTAAAGCTGACAAGGGTGATGCTTGAGGCTTGAATGGTCGGTTTTCGCGCTGGAGGATCGGGACGGGATTTTCGATTACATCGAAGAAGACAGCCCACGCGCTGCCGTTGTCGTGGATGATCGGATTCGCACCCAGGTCCGCCAGCTGCTCCAGTTCCCCGAGACTGGTCGCCCTGGTCGTGTTGAGGGCACCCGCGAGCTGGTCATTAGCCGAACGCCGTACATCGCAGCGTATCGCATCACCGGCGACACCGTGCGCATCCTGCACGGCGCACAGCAATGGCCAGACGAGATGTCGGACTGACGTCCGGTACTATCCAGCAAAATCAGTATGCTGGCCGACCGGTTACGAGCCGACGCCACAAGTTCGAGTCTTCCCCCGACACTAAGGTTACAGGTCGAGCTATTCGTTATCGAATGCGATCGACACAAGCAGCAGCAGAACGGACGACCAGACGAACAGATCTCCGAACAGGTTCGACGTACCGAATCCAGCGCCTGCCATTGCGCTCGATAGCCAGAAAGTGAGCGCACTCATCATGAGCACAGCATGATGAGGGTTGCATTGCGTCGCTTTGCTTCTGCTGCTTTCGTCGCGTCGCTGTATGTCATCGAGTGAGAAAAAAATAGTCATCGATTTCCGCATTACTCGTGAATGTGAATGTTTCCACACGCGCGTGGGGCGTGTCCGTGCGCAAACACATACAGCGTCGTGTCGAAAGTGACTTTCATGATCTTCTCCGTGGGCCGGTAATCAGTAAGGCAAGATTCGGCCATTGATGAAGCGCGGGCCTGGACGCAGCAGTTTGTGCGCTGGTACAACCACGAGCACAAACACAGCGGCCTGAAATTCGTCACGCCGGCGCAGCGCCACAACGGCGTAGCCGCCGCAGTGCTCGCGCAACGTGCAGCCGTTTATGAGGAGGCCAGGCAGCGCAATCCACAGCGTTGGTTCCGATCGACGCGCAATTGGGAATTGAAGGATGAAGTCTGGCTCAATCCGGAGCGCATGCAGCCGGAAGAACTAAAGCAGTTTGCTTGAAGTGACGAGACAACTACGTTGACAACCGCCGCTTATCACCTGTGTATTTCAAAAAATAAGGCCATGATTCAAAACATCATCGGCCATTGTACCGACATCGCCGTTGGACTTCGGCCCTTCATCCTTATTATCTGCGACTGCTCGAAGTTGGCGCATCGAGGAGATCCCGCTTTGGTGCGCCTGCTTCGCCGGCCTTTTCCACCGCTTTGATTTTCTCGAAAGTGGGCATGTCCTCAAGCAGAAGCTCGCCCTCCGATGTGGTGTCATCGTATGTCAAAATGCCGTCTTCCGAGCCGCCGCCGAATCCCTTGTGCAGGAAGAGCGCGCCCGGGTGCGCAGAGTTCGTTGACGGGCGACCGTATATGTCGGTCACGGCATCAACGAGTGCTGTGTAGTTTGATCGCCCTCTAAAATCCAGAGATACCCCGAAGAATCGATTCTTGTAAAAACAGTAAGTGACGGAGTCCAGGCGAGCTTTTCCGACGGAGAGCCGCTCGCCAACTCTGCGCCGACATTCGACGCCAGACGGGTCCATTGGGACAACAACCTTGGACTTTACAAGGCTTGAACTCGGGTCTCCCCAGCGCATTCCGCGGAAGTCCGGAGTCGACAGGGAATCAGATCCGGCGCACGCAACGTTGCACGCCAAGAGAACGCTGACAACGAGCGCATGCACAAAATTGCGTCCAGCTCTCATAGCTTCACCATTGAACTCCAGTTGGCGGGCGCCAGTAATGTCGTGCCATTTTCCGAAGCATCATCCCTTCACATTGAGGCGTACCGGATGCGCGCTACCGATCAAAACCGCGCGTTCCGGAATGCCTTCACGTCGGATGAGCGGTCGGATGTTCCAATTAAGAACGTGGCCAATCCATACTCTATGGATTGTCCGCCGCCTCCGCTGGCCGCGTTCCCAGCCCAATTCGTCGTTTTATATAATAAAAACTGTCAGCGTCCACACAGCGCGGCCCACAGCTGCCCGGTACCGCGCGGTGGATCGTCGCGATAACTCATTCAGTAGAGTCCCGGCAGGACGCGATATCGCACCTTGCTTCTGTACGCACGATAAAGCGCGTCGTTGCTCAAGAGCCGTTCCTCCCGCGCGATTCTGCCCGCCTGTAACGCCGACAGGATCACGTATACCAACAGGTTCTGTATGCCGAAGTTCGAAAGCAGGAAGCCGACGTCTGCGATGAAATATCCGAGATACATCGGATGTCTTATGAAACGGTACGCACCTGTGGAAACGACCCCGCGGTTCGCAGGCAATATCCCGAACGAGCGGCGTAGCGAAGCCTTTGCAAAGATCTGCCAGCAGATCCCGGCAACCTGAAACGCCGCGCCCACCGCCTCCGGTACAATCTGGACACCTGGCCCGAGTCGAACCGCGAGAAAGTAGTACGTAGCGCCCATCGAACAGATGTACGTGAACGGCGTCCAGTCCCGCCGGACAGGGACACGGGAGAACAGCGACAGGCCCACCGTGAAGCATCCCGCAACGACCAGTAACAATAACGTGATACGTCCAGGATCTGCAAGCCATTGGAGAATCGCCATATAGCTGAAGACACCCAGCATCACAGCTGCGCATGCCCGTGCTGTCGCTTCGAACAGCACATCCACGACCCCTGGTGAAGCCGGGAGGGCAACGGGTTCCGAACATGTCGCGGATTGCACTCCCGAGCTACTGACTTCATCGACGATTGTACTCATACCCTTGCCCCGTTGTGTTCAGTGTTTTCGTCAGACTCTGCGGATGGATAGGGCCATCCTGTGCGTTGCCTTTATGCTGCTCTTCGCTCGACCGGCGTCTGTCAGCCTGCCTGGCTGCCTGCCAGGTAGCTTCAATGATTTTCAGCAGTTCGTTACAGAAAAGAGCGTGGTATGAAGGCGTCCAGTATGAACTGGAGCGTGACGGGATCCATGCCTTCGGCAGTGGCACGTTTCACGTGCTCCTCTCCAGCCGCCACCGCAAATGGCACTAGGCCGCCTGTCCCGTCCCCCATCGCTGATTCCGCAGTCTCGTACGGCCCTAGATGGCTGTACTTCGCGGGCCATGTCACCTGCTCGTCATCCTTGCTCGTCCGAAGTATTGACGCGGCGACCATATCTAACCGCACCCCCGCACCCAAGCCTAGTAAGAATTTCATGGTTTCCCCCCTATTAACACTCGAACACCTGATTATTTGAATTATTGAATCGCCTCGATATGCCAAAAGCCAAAGCGCGTCATCCGGAGATTAAAACGTCATGACAAGATCACGCGACGACGACCTCATAATCGCCTCAGTGTCAAGCAAACTGGCTGGTTTTCGGCCATGTGGTCGTCAATGATTTTAAGCAATCCGAAAAAGTACTTTTTTACGCTTTCCATTTCCTCATTACCGAGCGTGCCATCAAGATCGGCCAGGTTACGGTTGACCGGTTCAAAACAGGCATTTATCGTTGCACGACTACCTGGAATAAAACGCAACAGGATACGCCGCCCATCCGTCGGATCGGGTTCACGGCTTATCAGTCCGACTTTTTCGAGGTTCTTCAGGGAACTCGTGATGCTGCCTGGCGATAGTCCCATCAGTTTGGACAGCCGACCAGGTGTGACGGGTTGCACCTCGTCGTAATAGGCGGCTTCGAGGCATTCCAGGTCAGTAACGTTAAGTCCCAGTTGCGCGGCCACAAACTGGTTGAAGGCCGCCAGCTTGACGCCCAGCATGAACCTGAGTCTGACGATATCTACGCGTTCGTTAGGGGCATGTGTCATGAGTCCTCCGTCCATCACTGCATTGGCACTGCGCCGCCTGCGTAGCCAGCCATCGTCGGCAGCAGCACGCGAAGAACCTGAATGAACGCCGGACCCAGCAATACCAGCATCAGCGTCGGAAATATGCAGAACATCAGCGGAAACAGCAATTTGACCGCAATCTTTCCGGCGGCCTCTTCCGCCTTAAGCCGTCGCTTGAGCCGAAGATTGTCCGAGTGCACGCGCAACGATTCGCCCATGCTGGTGCCGAAGCGCTCGGCCTGAATCAGCATGGCGACCAGCACGTCGATCTCCTCGACGCCCGTGCGCATTGCCAGGTTCTTTAGCGCCGTTTCCTTGCTCAAGCCCGCTCTCAGCTCGAGCAGCAGAAGCTGGAGTTCATCACTCAACGTCCGGCTCTTGACGTGCATTTCATCGGCCACTTTCATCAGCGCTGCATCCAGCCCGAGGCCCGCTTCCACGCAGACCGTGAGCAGGTCCAGCGCGTCGGGAAAGTCCTCGAAGACAGTCTGCTGTCGCTGGCGCACTCGGCGTGCAAGCGCCATATTGGGCAGGTAGTAGCCGATGCCTGCGAGCACGAGCAGCAACAGCAGAAGCAGATGACTCTTCTCGTTCGACAGGTATGGGCCGGCCACCATGAGGCAGACAAGCGGCAACCCGATCACGAGGATCGTCTTGGCAGCAAAGTAAATCCCGGGAGCAGACTCGCTGCGCCAGCCAGCATGCATGAACTTCGTGCGCAGCGCCGAATGTTCCCAACCCTCTTTAGGGATCGCGAGTTTCGCAATCGGCTTCGAAGCCTCCGCAATCTTTCTCACCCATTGCGCCACCTCGCCGTCCGCCACCTTCGGCAACGACTCGTCGCTGCTGGTGAGCTTGCCGAGGCGCCGGTTTATCGAGTTGGGCATCAGTAGTGTCATCGCGCCGAGAGAAACAAGAGCGACGATCGCAAATACTGCGGCTAGCAATATGATTTGTTCTGTTTTCATGGCGGGCATGGGATCACCCCATCCTCAATTAATGAAATTGACACGCTTTCCTTAAACGTGAATACGGATGATTTTGCGCATCCAGATCGCGCCGAACACCATCATGACAAGCGCCGCGCCAACCAGCTTGATGCCAGTCGGGTCGGTCCACAGCACCCGAAGGAAGCCCGGATTCAGAATGGAGATCAGGAACGCCACCACAAACGGCAGAATTCCCAGAACCCACGCCGACAGCCGCCCTTCAGCCGACAGCACCCTGACCTTGCCGAGCAGCGCCAGCCGGGCTCGGATGATCTGGCTGATGTTGCCGAGAATTTCAGCCAGGTTGCCGCCGCTCTCCCGCTGGATCAGAATCGCGATCACGAAATAGCGCAGGTCGCTGATCGGTATGCGGTTCGCGAGCCCGCCCAGCGCATCATTGAGCGATACGCCGAAATTGATCTGATCGAACGCCGTGCGAAACTCGCTGCCGATCGGCTCGGGCATTTCATCGCCGACCATGCCGAGCGCTGTCGAGAATGAATGTCCGGCCCGAAGCGACCTGCCGATCATGTCGGCAGCCTCGGGCAACTGTTCCTCGAACTGCTTCATACGCTTCTTCTTCGCGCGGCTGACCTTGAACGTCGCGATCATGCTGGCGACGAGCATCGCGGCGAGAAGCGCCAGTATCGGCACGTAGACTATGGTTCCTGCGAGCCATACCACGAGCGGCGGGAACACGGTGTAAGCGACAAACTTTCCCACCGACCAGTTCAGCCCGGATTGAACCAGCCAGCGGTCCACCGAGTGAATGCGCGGCACCCACAGCAGAAGCCGGGTCAACAGCGGCGATGCGCTAAACTCACGCTGCTTGAGAATCGACACCGCCTTGTCATTGCCGTGTCCGCCGGCGGACATCATGCGGATACGGCTCTCGATGCGCTTTGCCTCACTGCTGTGCTTGCTTTGCCACCAGAGATAGGTGGCCTCGATCAGCAGGATGATCGAAAAGAACACCAGAATGACAAATGCATAGAATGCGAAGTTCATGAGGATTCCCCTCTCCATTGAGCAGCGGCCTGTCGCTACCTCTTTTCGCCTGGCCGTTTTCCTCCGTTACACCGGATAGTGCCGGGTCGGGTCGTACAACGTATCAGGCACCGCGACACCGAACGCCTGCAGCCGCTCGGAGAACTTCGGGCGCACGCCCGTCGCGCAGAAATGCCCGCACACCTTCCCGTCCTTGTCGACTCCGGAGCGCTTGAACGTGAAGATCTCCTGCATGTTGATGATGTCGCCTTCCATGCCGGTAATTTCCGAGATGCTGGTGATCTTGCGGCGCCCATCCGTCAGACGGGCGGCCTGGACGATGACACCGATCGCCGAGCTGATCTGGTGGCGTGCGGACTTCGGCGGCAGATTCAGCCCCGCCATGCCGATCATGTTTTCGAGTCGCGTCAGCGCATCGCGCGGCGTGTTGGCGTGTATTGTTGCAAGCGAACCTTCGTGGCCGGTGTTCATGGCCTGCAGCATGTCCAGCGCCTCCGCGCCGCGCACTTCGCCGAGGATGATCCGGTCTGGCCGCATCCGCAGTGCATTGCGCACCAGCGAGCGCTGCGTGATCTCGCCCTTTCCCTCGATGTTGGGCGGACGCGTCTCGAGCCGCAGCACGTGCATCTGGCGCAACTGGAGCTCGGCCGCATCTTCGATCGTGACGATCCGTTCGTCCGACGGGATGAATCCAGACAGCACGTTGAGCAGAGTCGTCTTGCCGCTGCCCGTGCCGCCCGAAATCAGTACGTTCACCTTCGCAGCGGACAGCGCTTCGAGCAGCTGCATCATCGGCGGCGTGACGCTTTGGTACTCGATCAGGTCTTTCACGCTCAGCGGATTGACCGCGAACCTGCGAATGGACATCAAGGGCCCGTCAACGGCCGATGGCGGAATGATCGCGTTCATGCGCGAACCGTCCGGCAGACGTGCATCGACCATCGGGTTCGACTCATCGACACGGCGGCCCACGCGCGACACGATCTTCTCGATCACTTTCATCAGATGCGCATCGTCGTAGAACGTCACGTCCGTCATTTCCAGCTTGCCTCGCCGTTCTACATAAACATGTTTGTACGTGTTGACGAGAATGTCGGAGACAGTTGGATCGGCCAGTAGCGCTTCGAGCGGGCCGAAGCCGAGCATCTCGTCGCGCACGTCGCGCACGAGCTGCCGCCGCTCGACCTCGTTGATCGGCACGTTGTCTTCTTCAACGATGCGCTCGACCAGCTGTGCCAGTTCATGCTGGATCTGTTCGGTCGAAAGACGCTGCAGCTTTTCCAGCTCGACGCGATCGATGATGGCCTGGTGGACGTTTCTCTTGAGCTCCTGATACGCGCGCCTGGCCATCCGGTTGCGGCTGAGGTTCTCATCCTGGGCGGACGCACCACCCTGATCGAAAAACTGTTCGCGCAACGTCAAGACGTTTTCCATTTTTTATCTCCTCGCTCACGCCCGGCCCAGCGCCGGCCTGTTGAAGAATTTCTGCAAGATGCTGCCCCGTTCCGTCTCGGGCTGCGGCGACAGCGAGCGCACCAGTTCACGGAGGCCTTTGGCCACGCCGCTCGATCGGGCGAGCCGCAGGATTGGCACGCCCTGATTGATCGACGCCGACACCGAAGCGCCGTCTTCCGGAATCACGGTGGCCACCCGCAGGCCCAATGCTTTTTCCAGTTCTGGTAACCCTACCGGCCCTTTCTTTTCATAGCGATTGACCAGCACGCGCACCTTGTCACCGCGATAGCCGAGCGAGCGGAAGATATCGAGCAAACGCCGACCGCCGCGCAGATACGGCAGGCTCAGTTGCAGCACCGGGAAAATGCAGTCGCTCTGGTCGAGCACCGCGATGGATACATTGCTGATGCTCTGGCCGATATCGAATATGACGAGATCGTAGTTGTGCCTCACCAGATTCAGGATGCGCTGCAGATGCTCGGGCTTGATTTCTTTCGCCTTGGCTGGATCGGGCACACCCGCCAGCACATCGAAACCGTCGCTGACATGGGTCAGGCACGCATCGAGAAACGCGGGATCGAGCCGCTCGATCTGTGCACTTACATCGGCCAGCGTCGCGGGCGGTGTAACTTCCGAGACGAGAAAAGCCGCTTCGCCGAATTGCTGGTTGAGGTCGATCAGCAGCGCGCGCTTACCCGCTGTCGACGCCGCAAAGGCCACATTTGCCGCAAGGAACGATGTGCCGCTTCCGCCCTTGCAGGAAATGAATGAAATTACCCTGCCTTCACGTCGCGTGCGGTTCGACTTCATGGCGATGCGTTCGACGGCATGCCGCAAATCCTGAGGATCGGCCGGCCACGGCTGGACGTCCCGCACCCCCGCGCGCATGGCGCGAATAAGCAGCTCCGCGGACGGCGACGGCGTCAGCAACATGCAGGTCAGATCGGCATGCTTCGTCGCAATAGCCGAGAGCGCGTCGAAGTCCTGTTGTGTCAGTTGCGCGCCGTCAAACATCAGCAGCTCGACGCCATCGAGCGCCTCCTTGTTCGTGCAGAGATCAGGCAATCTTGCCGTCGAATTCCTGACGCGATGGTGGGAATCTCCCGCCTCCACAGTCCGCGCAATCGCGCCGGCATGCGCTGGATCGGGTGAAATTATGAGGATGTCGATCATTTCATTCTTCCTGTCACGGGCGATGGCTTAGCTACAGGTGGGATTGGTCCCGCCCACGCTGTTCAGGCTTTCTCTTGGCAACCTCGTCGAGAATGGCGGCATGGTCAGGTTGAATGGTACGAAGGGCACGACCGTATTGACCGCAACGTTGGCGATGGAAACTGTGACCGAAGTACATGACGTGGCGTCGCAGCCCGCGGGCGCATACGTCACGGTTACGTTGGAAGGCTGCAGGATCGGCAGCAGCTGCTGCATGTCCCTGATCACCGGGTTGTTCGCGTTCTGGCTGCTGTTGATGTCGCACACCACGGCCACTCGTGCACCCATCCGCGTGGCCTCCCCCGCCGTGTTCCAGTAGAACAGCACGCGTCCCATCTCCATGATGCCGATCAGCAGCGTGAAGAACACCGTAGATATCAAGGCGAACTCGAGCGCGGCGACGCCACCCTGGCGACGGGCGCCGGGTAGACGATGGATGTTGAGCCTGTTCATAGCACCTGCCTCATGACGCAACTGATGTCCCCGAAGATCAGCCCCCCAAGATTGAAGAACCCGGTGATCTGCGAGTACGGATAGCCGGTGACCTTGACCTGAACAAGATTGATCGTCTCGGCAGCCGGATTGGTTGGCACGTTCTTGAACTGTCCTGTGCACCCGGCAGTGTTGACCTGGTCACACACCACGACCATGTTCGTTTTCAGGCCATCGACAAGAGGCGAACCTGAACAGTCTGGCGTGCCATAGACAGCAAGGCACTGGGCTTGTGCAAGTGGATAGTCGGCGGCGTCGGTCGGGTCATACGCCGACAGCAGACGCGTCGCATCCCGCACTGACTTCGCGACCGTGTTGTACTGATAGAACGCGTGGCCAAACTCGGCGATGCCAAGCAGCAGCGTGATCAGCGGGACTGCCAGAAGCGCGAACTCGACAGCCACCGCGCCCTGCATCCTGCGCATCGATTTTCTTTGCGAGTGCATGACAGTCCCCCTATTGAACCAGCACCGGCACCATTGGCCCGGTGCCAGCAGAAGTGCTTCCCGGGATACCCTGTGTTGCGCAGGGCGTGGACGGATCGGTCGCGTCACCGCGGTACTCCAGGTAGATCGTGCCGTCAAGCCCGCTCTTGCTGCCGCCCTTCTCCATCGGGTGCAGCATCAGCACGCAGGCCCATGACAGGATCGATGATTGCTGACTGTTTTGTAATGCAGAACAGTCGGTCACCGGCACAAGCGCCAGCCGCCGGTCGGCGCCACTCGAGTAGTAGGTGCTCGACTGGGTCGTGCCCTGAACCTCCAGGAGATTCGTCGGTTTGGAGTAGCCCTGATAAGGCGTGTGATTCGGCCGCTGGTTGTCTCGGAAATCCGGAAAGACATTCCTCGTCGGATACGATCCGTTGAGCTGCGTCACCGGCGAATAGGCAAAGCCCGTGAAATCGGATATCCCGGTGGGATCCGGCGGCGGATTGTATGAGCCATGGTAGATACCGAAACGGGTGTTCCAGGCGTCGTCCATGCTCTGGATGTTGCCGGTATGGCCGACCTGTGTACCGAGTGTCGGCAACGTGCACTGTCCCGAACCCGTGAGAAGCGTTTTCATGTCCGGCACATTCTGGCCGGGGTACGCCACCCACATGAAGTTGCCCGTCAACTGATTGTCCGAACCTACCTTGCTGGACACCCAGTCCCCCACGTTGTAGGCGCTGCCGGCGGCCGGCTTGCAGATGGCAACGGGCAGCGCGCAGGTCGTCTGCGATTGCGTGGTCGACGCCACGGCGGTCGCGGCAACGGCCGACGTGCCGAGTGTGGCGTCGAGCACCTGCATGAACCAGTTGGCTATACCCGTGCGGCTCACCGTACAGCGCACGTAGCCAATGCTGGGCACATCCGCCGCCGTGAACTGGTCCTTGGTCAGATAGGGACCGGCAAACTGTTTGCTGAACGTGACGTTGCTGTTGGTGCTGAGCGAGACGTTCTCGCTCTGCAGCACCACACGGTTGGTCGATCCAACCGTCATGCCTGCGGCTTCGGGTGCCGCAAGCGAGACCGCCTTCGTCAGGTCGCGCGCCGCTGCCAGTGCGCACGCGTCCGCAGCGTTGGATAGTTCGGTTTTCGCGACATACAGCTTGCCCAGATCAAGCGCGAGACCGGCGAAGGCGACAAGCACCGCAAGCGTGAGTGCGACGATGATCGCCACGACGCCGCGCTCACGCCGATGCGCAGCACCGTATGCACCAGAACGATTGACGCGACGCATGACGATCTCCTATGCAGGTTTCTGTTACTGGCCGCCGCCGCCCGAAGTTCCGCTGCCTACGCCGATGACGAATGCGTTCGGCGACGGCGTCGGCGCGCGGAAGGACTTGTCGTAGCTGTCCATCGCCGAAGCGGCGGACGTGCCATCGATGCCGGGTGTCGACTGTGCGTGTTCAGCTGCATGCGGATCGATGATCTGCGCCTGGGTGACCGTCTTCAGTGCTTCACCCCTATGCGCATCCCAGATCGGCGTGCTGGACATGCATCCAGCCAGCGCGCCGCAGACCGACACCGCGAGCGCTGCCCGGCGCGCGAAAACAATATGTGCGAGTTTCATCAGATTCCCCTTGGCGTGACTTCAGTGGTCCAGCGCATGGCGTGACGCATCGGTGTTCGCGACGTCCTGCCGTCCCTCGCGTGCAGCGATCCGGCGGGCGGTGCTCTCGATGCGGGCAATCCGTGCTGCCTGCTCGTCCGTCACCGGATTGAGCACTACGGGTTGAGCCAACGGCTCGGCCTTCTGCGGCGGCGTTGCATTACCGGACGCGGCCGGCTGCGCGGGCGCACTCATCGTGGCCTGCGTGTCGTGCGGCGGCAGTGCATTCGACACGGGTGCGGCGGGCGCCTGAGGTGCGGGCACAGGTGCCGGCGCTGGCGCATTACCCGGCTCGGTCCCGGCGGGCGCGGCGGAATACTTGCCGTGGCGGCCTTCCATGTTGCCCGTCGCATAGACGTCAGCTTCATTCGGTTGCGAGAAGCTGTCCGTCGGCAGCGGATAGTTCGGCGTCTGCAGTGGCTTCACGAGGTGCGGCGTGATGATGAACACCAGTTCCGTCAGGTCCTGCTGGAACGACGTGCTGCGAAGCAATGCGCCGAGAACGGGCACTTCGCCCAGACCGGGAACGGCTTTCAGCGCACCTGTCACGTTGCTGCTCAACAGCCCGCCGATCGCAAACGACTCGCCGTCGTGCATCTGCACGACCGTCGACGCGCGACGCGTGTTGATGAGCGGCAGGATGGAAACACCCGACAAGCCGGAAGCCGAGACCGCCACACCCGTGGGTGACAGTTCGGACACTTCAGGCGCCACCTTCAGGCTGATCCGCCCTCCAGACAGCACGGTCGGCGTGAACTTGAGCCCGACGCCGAACTCTTCCTGCTGCAGCGTGATGCTTGATACGCCGTTACCGCTGCTCTGGGGAATGGGAATGAAGATCTTGCCGCCCGAGAGGAACGTGGCCTCCTGTCCGCTGATCGTCACGAGGTTCGGTTCCGCAAGAATCTTGATCAGGTTGTCGGTCTTCTGTGCATCGACCGCCAGGTTGAACGGACGGTTGTTGGCCTTGCTGACGGCTAGCGCACTCGTCACGCCCGCGAGCAGGTTGCTCACCAGCGCCCCCGCCCACGAACCGAAGCCGCCCTGAATGTTGACTGCCGAACCCAGCTGGTTGATCAGCGTCTTCGACACCTCCGCTACCTTGACTTCCAGCATCACCTGCTGCGGCGAGTCGACGGACATCATGTTGATGACGGCAGCCGTCTTGGTGGTGCTCGAGCTCTGCTGGCTCACGCTCGCCGTCCCGTTGCCCGAATTCGACGAGGCCGCCTGCTGTTGCTGCGTGGGTTGCGAGTCCGCGAAGGCCTGTGCGATCTGCATGGCCTGTTGCGCAGCGGGTGCGCTCGACACATGACCGCTTACCACCAGGTTGCCGGCCGCCGTCGACACACGGATGCCCCGCTCTTCCGGCATCAGCTGCCGAAGCGCCTGCTGCAGTCCCTCGGCGTCGACACTGACGATCACGTTGATCATCTGGCACGAGCCGCCCTTGCCCTGCACGATCATGTTGGTCGTGCCGACCGTCATCCCGACGACGTAGAGCGTGCGAGGCGACACCAGCGCGGCCTGCGCAACGACGGGGTTGCCGAGCGTGCGGTTGCGCGCGGGCTCGAGAAGCGGGACGAGTACCGATTTGCCGACCGGCACGGTGACGTTGGTCTCATCGCGGATTTCTCCCGTACAGCTCGGGCCGCGCAACGGGATGGGCCCACTCATCGCCGCTGCTGCCGGCGCGGGTGCCATCGCCATCATCATCGGCGTTGCGCCTCGCGCGGCCGGCAGCGGTGGAGTCGCGCCGCGCTTGGCGAGCATCGGTGCTTCGATCGCCTCCTGCGCCGCGCTGGTCTGCGCGGCCATGAGCCCAAAGCAAAGCGCCGCGACGAGCGCCGTGCTGCCCAGTGAGCAGCGGTGCTGCTTGTTACCGCGCGAGAATCCCGGTTTCGTTTTCATTTGGTCATGCCCCCGTTACCCGATATTTGCAAGTCGAGACTTGCGTTCCTGCCTTGTTGTTGCCAGCCGCGGCGACCCGGTCAGAACGGCCGCAACCGGTCTAGAAACATTCGAGACTGCCCAGCACCCCCGACAGCACGCCGATGCAGTCACGCGGCGCAGCCGGGCGTGCCGCATAGTGCGTACGTACGGGGCGTGCCGGTGCTGCCGCGGGCGCCGAGGCAGCCACTGGGGCTTGCGTGCCGAGCAGCGTGAACTTGGTCGCGCCGGCAGTCGGCAGCGTTGCCGTGTCGACCTGGTTGCGCAGCACGAGCGACAACGTCCCCACACTGCGCGCCAGATCGAGCTTCTCTGCCTGTTCAGGCGTGACTTCGAGCGTGACGGCATTGACCACTTTCGGCTTGGTCTCGTCGCGGCCGACTTCCTGGGCGACGGCGAGCACGAGGATCTTCTCGAGCACGATCTTCGAAATGCTCTCGTCCTTGTTCGAACCCTTGTCGCTGCCTTTGTCCTGCTGCGTGCTGACGATGATGTCGACGTAGTTGCCTGGCAGCGCGAAGCCCGCGACGCCGATCACGTCGTTCACGCGCACGGTGATGGCGCGGCGCCCTTCACCGATCACAGCCGAAAGGCCGCCCATGGTGCCCACCGGGCTCAGCTTGCCTTCGAGGATCGGCTCGCCACGCAGCACGCTGTTTTTCATCACGCGCCCATCGAGCGTCTGGACATCGGTGAACGCGCCCGGCGGTACGCTGCCCGATGGCCAGTCCACCATCTTGATGAATTCTGTATTCAGCCGTTGCCCGAGATTGATGTCGACGGCCGCGACGGCAACCTTGGCCGTCATGCCCGACGACCTGTCCATCAGCCAGCGCGATGCCATTGCTACCGCACCGAGCCCGGCCACCGCAGCAACCAGCAACATCACCAACGCACGTATGTTCTTCATGACAACTCTCCCTGATGCCTGACCTGTTTCCTGACTAGCGTTTCCGGCCGTTTAACCGGTCCATTAACCGGCCGCTGATTTTTTTGCGCTTCTCTCAGCGGCGCCTTGCTGTTGCGGCGGTGGCGTGTCGTGCTCACCGACCACCGCGAAAAAGGCGTTCCAGGCGCGCAGAAGATTCAGCGCGTCGGCGATGGCCGGCTGATCCAGGTACTTCGCATTGGCGAGCACGATGCGCAGAAGGTCACCCGGATAACAGGCGAGCAAAGGCCTGCCCGACGTCATGTGCAGGTGATGCACGAGATACTCGAATGCATCGTCGTCCGAGACCACGCGCAGCTCTTCGCAGCGACGCTCGTACACGGCCCGGTACTCGGCGACGTCGAGCGCACCGACATACAGCTTGCAGCCGAGGCGCCGGAAGAAGGCCTCGTCGCCCAGATCGACCGGCGAGAAGTTGCTCGAAAATGCCACCCAGACTTCGAACGGCAGCGAGAAACGCAAGCCCGTATGCAGGGTGAGCATGTCGCGGCCGCGGTCGAATGGCACGATCCAGCGGTTGAGCAGTTCAGCCGGCTCGACACGCTGACGGCCGAGGTCGTCGACCACGTAAAGACCGCCATTGGCCTTCACGTGCGGCGGAGCCTGATAGAAGCCGCTGGATGCGTCGTAACGCAGCTCGAGCATGTCGAGCGTGAGCTCGCCGCCCGACAGCACCGTGGGCCGCCGGCAGATCTGCCAGCGCGCATCGGCGGGCGCACCCAACGCGCTGTCGTGCGAGGCAATCGTGACCGGCTCGTGGATCAGCGGGTCAAAAATCTGGATCACTTCGTTCTCGACGGCAACGGCATAGGGCACTGCAACGCGGCCCGGCAGCAGATTGCCCAATCGTTCGGCAAGCGAAGTTTTTCCGCTGCCCGGCGGCCCAAAGAAGATCACCGGCTTGCCGCTGTTGACCGCACCGCCAATGTCGTCGAGCAGCGAAGTCCTGACCGTCAGCCCTGCAAAGGCCGCGCGCACCTGCGCATACGTCACGTGCATGTGCCGCACGGATTGCCGCTTCAGCGCCGCTTCATAGGCGGCAAGCGATACGGGCGCCGGGCCGACGTAACGGCAGCGGTTCATGAATTCGGACGCACGCTGACGGCCGCCTTCCGTCAACTGCAGTTCGACATCGAGGTCGCTGGCCCCGCGCCGGACGATTTCGAGAATCCGTTCCCGCACACCGAACGACACGACGCTGTCGAGCACGCTTGCCCCGAGCTTGAGGCGTTGCACAAGCTGGGACAGCGACACCTTGCCCATCACGAAGGCGGACTTCGCGACGAGTTCAAGAAGGAAGTTCTGGTCAAGGCCCGTTTCAGCGATGGTCCGCGGCGCACGGGCGAGCAGGCTCGTTTCGGCCGGGTCCGCGTCTGACCGTGTGCGGCTTGCGTCGTGGAGGCGCGTCACGTCGGCCGACGCTTGCGGCGCCGTGTGTTGTTCGTCTTTCACGTTGTACCCCCGATTGGTCCCGTGCATTGCACGAAGTCTTCTCTGTCTGCTGCCTTTTCTGCTGTCTTTTCTTTCTCTTGCCCCTCGACGTGGGCTCTCTTCCTGAAATGAATCAGGCTGCGCGCATCAACCGATGCTCTGCCCCGAGTTCAGAACCATGATGCATAGCGTGCCCAGGGCAATGGCCACGCCATACGGCAGCGACCCGACAGAAGACGGTGCGGCGTCCTCTCCTGTTTCAGACAGACTGCCGCTCAGCCCACTCCCCGAAAGCAGGATGGCCAGCATGTTGGTGCCGGTCGACTTCAACGCGCGCCTGAAGACCACCACCGCCAGCGCCCAGACGCCGCCAATGACGCAGGTCACCAGCACGATCTCCAGCGCCGGCTCTGGTCCGACGAAGGCGCCGACCATCGCCATCAGCTTCACGTCGCCCGCGCCCATGCCGCGCAGCAGATAGAGCGGAAGAAACAGGCCCCCGCCAGTCAGTAATCCGAGTCCCCACGCCGAGTACCCCTGAGCTGCACCGTGCTGCCACCACTGCACGGCGAACGCCAGCACAAGGCCAGTGAGCACCAGCACGTTTGGAATGCGCCGTGCGTGCAGGTCCATGCCCGCGGCTGCGCCAAGCAGCCCCAACAGGCATGCCCCAACAGGAAAGTCAAAAGCGTTCATGGCGTTCCCCCGTTTGTGCTGCGGCAAAATCAGATCGACCCGCGATAGACGATGAGGCCGTTCCGTGATTGTTTTTAAGGCAACGTAACGGCGCCGAACCAATTACCGATGCCGGTGAAAAACTGGCCGAGTCCTTCGCCGAGGGCGGTAGCACCGCCGATGATGCTCACTGCGATCAATCCCGCGAGCAGGCCATATTCAATCGCCGTTACCCCATCTTCTTCGAGCACAAAGGCACGGATCAGGTCGAGAGCTTTTTTCATCTCTTCTCCCCAGGACGTTTAGTTTTCACGAACTCACTTCTCGGTGCCGATCACGGAGCTGCCTAGGCGCGAAGACCCGGCAGCTCCGCTCAGGGCGATTGCCGCGCCGATTACGCTGCTGGTGCGGTCACCTTGCCCGCGATGTAGTTGAACAGGCCATTCAGGTTTGTGCCGACAAGCTGCGCACCGGCGATGATCGCCACCGCGATCAACGCTGCCAGCAGACCATATTCAATCGCCGTCACACCATCTTCTTCACGCACAAAGGCACGGATCAGGCCGAGAGTTTTTTGCATTTGAAGCTCCTTGAAAAGGAAGTTGTTTTACTCAGGTACACTAAACATGCCCGCTGCGGGACCGGACATTGGTGAAGGCTGCCAACTGCACAGCCGGTTTTGGCCTGGCTGACCGGTTCGGTGCTGGAGCAGATCGCCTCGACGATGCGCTCCAGCCCGCCCCCTCCCCAACGCCACTTACTTCGGAAACCTCAACGACGGCCGAGTCCGTCGTGCTGGCTTCCTGACCTTCGCCACCATCGACGGCCGAAGCCCAGAAAGTGCCGAAGTTTTCGGACGTCGCAGAACTGAACCCCCCGTCAGCTGTTCTGTGGCGCCTGAAACCGTGCCGCTCATCCTGTTGAGCAATGTGCGGGTCACCGTTGCGGGTACATGTAGCCAGAACGGTGCCATCTGTGCCGAAAGGCTTGCTGGCATTAGTTCATTTGGCCAAATGAAAGACCTCTTGATGAGTCCGTGAAAGAAAATGTTTCAGAACTGAAAAACTGTTAAATCGGGGGGTTGGAGGTCCGCGCGGGCGCTAATGTGAGGAGGCGAACAGAAAAGTCTGATGAAACCTTCACGCGGAATTGGGCTCAATGGCGGCGTCTTAGGCTCTGCAAGACATCACCCAATTCTCGGGAGCATAGATTCGTCACAACAAAATCCGCGTAGGGGAAGATCATGAGGCAGCCCGCACGTCACAATTTGTTACAGACAAGAAACAGGAATTTATGAAAAAAACACTCGCCAAAAATCGGTGATCGTTATAACTGCCGGAAAAAAATGCTCGCGGAGGCCTAGAGAGCGCTTCCATATTGCCGATTTAGCTCGGTTTAGACTGATGAATACCCTAATTCTTGGGACTTACCGGGCCGCCAGTCTGCCTTCGTCACATTTTGTTACAGTGCTGATACGCGAGCGGTAATCATTGCTCATTGGGGTCGTCGAGCCGGGCAGGCTCGCGCCAGTTTTAGTGAAACTTTTAAACCGTACACGCCGAGTCGCCCATGACGTTCGGACATTCGCGCGAGGTCCTCATGTACCGGTGAACTCGATGCACCCGCCGACAGCGATGTGCCGCCTCGATCCAGTCCGGCCGGCGTACCGTTGTCGGGGCACTCCCGGTTCGGCTCGGCGGCTCGGAGCCGACCACAGGTGAACCATTGCGCCACGCCCACCTCCGTTGCGCCAACCCCGGCCGGAAGACATGAACCTGCGCGCAACTTTCTTTCTGACCAGTCCCTTTCCACTATTAAGCCCACCAGCGCGAATGGATTGCCGGCTGTGTCTGATTCCATTGCTTATTATTTTTTTTGAGGTGGTTGGACCGGTAGGCCGACATGGATGACGCTACACCCGCCCCCGTCATGGCTTGATGCTGATTCGCGGCTTACGGCCATAGCCTCGGGACGGCGAAGTCCCTTCTTCGATTACCCCGGGCCTCTCTAGCTAAGTAAGGGGAGAAAGGCCACCGTCTTCCCACCGTGCAGGTTTCGAAACGTCAGTCGGCTTTTCGCCGTAACTCGATTCCTTCGGCGATTTCGTTCAGAACCCGCACTGCGTGCGCAACAGATTCTCGATCTCCCGCTCCGTCTAACGCGCTTGCAACGAGCGCCGTTCGCGCGTCGTGCATGCTTTTCAGCGCAGCTTTTCCACCTTCGGTAGGGCAAATGATGGCTCCGCGCGCATCCGATGGATCTACCGCTCAACCACTAAGCCCAAGGACGGCGACAGCAGACCGATCGGAACGCCAAATTGGGAAGTCGAGGCGAGCCGTGCGGCAATGCCGACGCAGATCGCTTCGTCGAGACCACGTCTTCCTGTAGATCAGGCCTTCTTGGTATAGCCGCTGCACCATCCCTTGCTGTTGACTTGCTTTCCGCCAAACAGTGCACACGGGCCAAAAGCATCGCCCGCCTTACCCGAATACAGCGAGCAGTTGCTGCACATTGAGCCGGCCACGTACTTCGACCCGTACTTGGCCTTGTCGATCTTGGTTGCGTCTTCCTTGTAGCCGAGCGCTACCGCGGTCGGGTCGCTTTCGCTAACGTGCGGTGCATCGGCGAACGCCTGGCGTGAGAGGGCGAGCGCCGAAGCGGCGCCAAGACTCGTAATCAGAAACGTGCGACGAGACTGTTTCATTGGGGGATTCTCCAAGTGTTGTATTGGACCCGTTTGACAGGAACCTTTACTGCCGCCGTTTTGCGACGGCGGCAACGCGCAACATACAACGAAGATCGTTTGTGGCACTGCCGTCGCTGCAATGAAGAGAACAACGCCGCGACCCGCTCCCGCCTCGACTGGCAGCGAGCTGCCAGTCCCACCAGTATCGATGAAAACGGGACGGACTATCTATATAGGGTCGATTGCTGCCTGATGCGGAGGCATCATCGGTGGTGCCTCCGCGGACTCATCGTCGGACCGGGTACGGGCCAGCTACCGACAGTCAATCTCCTGGTCGGAATGACCGCTCATCGGACAGGAAGGGACATTGAGCAGCTTTCAGATTGTCGTCGCTATTTACTTCCCGTTTCCTTTCTCGGCGGGTTCGCACTGCGAGGAGCTTTTGCCACAGTTCCAATAGTCGTGGCGAGACATCGCGTGGCAGTTTCGATCTCCTCATCGCCGAAACCGCCGAGACCCGGCATCAATCCCATCGGACCGTTTCCGCCGGAATACACCGGAGACACCGCCCGCACGGCGACGCCCCTTTCGGCCGCGAGCGATGCCACCGATCTGTCGTCGACGCCTCCGCCCAGCCAGAGCACGAGGTGTATTCCCTGATCGCTCGGCTGCAACCAGGCGACTTCTTCCGGCAATAGTCGTCCGATGGTCTCGATGGTTCGCGCACGGCGATCCGCATAGACGCCACGGATGCGCCGGATGTGCCGGTCCAGGTGGTCTTCCTTGATCAATGCAGCCAGCACGCGCTGATACGCGTTTGGAGGATTGCGATCCATCAGCACACGCGCGCCGCAGAATGGATCCCCGAGGTTCTCGGGAACGCATCGGCCCCTTGCAACCCGGGTCGTTCGGGTGGCACTGTTTACGGCGAGCAGGCCATTGCGACGAACTGGGAAAGGCCGCCCGCAATCGGTCCCTATTCAAGGGACTTCCATGGCATGTCACATGCGGGCGTGGCGCTTATCCGGCGGTTCGGCGTCTTTATGCCCGATCTGGAGATGCATCATGACTCGTGATTCCGGCGATCCGCTCGCCAATGAGGCGCTGTGGCGTGGCCGGATCGATAGAGCCCAGCGATACAAATCCATGTCACGTGCCGAAGCCAACGGCATGCGCTCTGAGAGAAGTATCGCTGTCGGTCCATCGGCCTACGGGAAATCGGTCGGGCGAGCACCGACGGCATGCGCATGAAGAGCCACGCCTGCGTTGTGGCAAGCGAGGATCGTCGAAGCCGCGACTGGATGAACTTGAGACAATGTTGTCAGGCATCGATGCGACGCCGACGAGTTGCCTGGACGAGTTCGTCCTCAACGCTTTCTTTGCGCTTCCGCAGAATTCGACCGTGCGCTGGGTGGGACCGGTCTGGACGGCGACCAAACCGGCGGCGGCTTTTTCGGCTGCTTCGGTTTCTTTGCTTCGCGATTGCTGCGCAACTGACCTTTTGCCATCACACTACTCCGGTGGTATCGGTGCTCGCCAGAAAGCGCGAGTGTTCAAGCAGTGTGCGCTGATTTCAGCTCGCGGTTGCGAAGCGTTTTCAGCGATCTGGCCGTAGCAGAGAACCCTCTTCGACAGACGCGACTACCTCGAGTGCAAAATGCAAAAGCCCGCTGAGCTTGCCGAGAAATTCTTCGGCGTACCCTATGAAGCGTTGGACGAGCGCGCGAAGAATGTTGCGCGGCTGGTCGCGGAGCGCCGACACGTAGCAAGAGATGCGGCGAAAGAACTGGATGCCGCGATGACGCGAGGCCAGCGCGCAGCCGATGCCGTGGCGGCCTTCGGCGGATCGTGGATATTCATCACGTGTTTTATCGTGATCATGATTGTCTGGGTTGGCTTGAATTCGGTGATTCTGGCGAAGTACAGCGAGACTTTTGATCCATACCCCTACATTCTGCTCAACCTGTTTCTCTCGATGCTCGCGGCCATCCAAGCTCCCATCATCCTGATGGCCCAGAACAGGCAGTCATACAAGGACCGAATGTCCGCCGAGCACGACTACGAAATCAATCTGAAGGCCGAACTCGAAATCATGTTGCTGCATGAAAAGGTGGATATCCTGCGTGACGAGCAATGGACCGAATTGCTGAACATTCAGAAGGAGCAGATGGAAGCGCTGAAGAACCTGCTCACGTCCAGCAAGACATCGAGCGATAAAGTACCGGGGGCGCCCACCGCGTGAAACTATATGATCGAACGACGACGGCCTGTCGGTTCGGTCCGGCCGGATCTGCTTTCCGGAATCGCTGTACATCCGACGGGAAAGGTATACAGTGGGTGTTGTTGCGGCGCAGCATTGGCAGTGCTAGTCGCTCCGACCTGCTGATCTTTTAACGAGACACTCGCCTCCGAAATCCCTTGGACGCACGTGCCGGGTCGATTCGGGAGCATTCAATGAACACCACCGCTGTTGAGCAATCCGCTGACTTCGGCCTGCGTACATTGCCGGTATTTTTCGGCTTGCAGAATGAAGGGTTTGAGCGTTTGCAGAAGCTGACTCATCTCAATCTCGCAGCCCTAAAGGCGATGCTGGACGAAGGAAAAGCCGTCTTGTTATCGCTGCCATCCGGACTACCGTCATCCACTGGCGCGGTCGGCCTGTCGCAGCAATTTTTCGAGCGCGCCCTGGCGTATGCGGAGCATGTCCGACAGATCGATTCGCAGTTCATGGCAGCCGTGACACAGGCCGGCGAGGACCTGCAGAACCGGTACAACGCCATCGGCAAGCAGCTGGCGGCCAACCTTGGACAGACCACTCCCTTTGGTGCTGACGCAGCCTACGCCGCGATGCAGTCTGCGATCGGTGGGATGATGCGGTCCCAGGGAATGATGCAGGAAACCGTCCAGCACGCGGCCGGCATGTGTACGCCCGGCAACGCCGCAGTACCTGACATCGCATAGGCGATAGCGATGCGCGGCTTGCGTGCAAGCACGAAAACGGCGCTCTGCACGAGCAGGTCGCTGGGCGGTCTCACCGCCTGATGGGGAAGCCGGCAAGTCGCCGGCTTCCCCTTTTGCGCCGTTAAGATTTAGATTGCTATGCAGTGGCATTGAGCGCATTGTGAAGCCATCCAGATGTACCTGGCCGCCCTTTTTCGCATCCGGATAGACACTGTTCAATGACGGTCAGCACCGCTTAAGGAGCACGTCATCATGTCCATCCCCACCATCGAATACAGAGGGTACGCGCTCAGCGCGTACCCTCGACAGGAATTCCCCCTGCATCGCGATCCGTATGCCAAAGGTCAAAGGCAGTTCTCGTGCATCGTGAGAATTGACCCCATTCCGGCCGCCGGGGTCAAGGCCGGGCGCTATTCAACGTTATTCGGTACAGCAAGTCCCACCAACGAGGACGACGCCGTCGACCTCGCGATGCAATACGGCAAAGACATCATAGACGGCAAGGTTCAGGCGACCGAACTCTGACACACCGAATGCCAGTCAGTCGACCGCTCGAGGGGAGCAGGTCATGGAATATCCACTTTACGTCCACCGCGATGGCGACACCGGCTTTCGCGCCAGTTTTCCCGATTTGCCCCGCGCCGATGTGCGCGGCAATTCGTTGGGCGAACTGAAGCGCAACGCGCAAGAGATGGTCGAGTTGATGTACGACCGCAGCGAGCAACTCATACCTGCTCCCACCTGCAGTACATCGGAATTGCATGCGCTCGACGTGGACGACGGGGAAGGGATCTGGATGTTTATCGACATCAACCTGGCGCGGGTTACCTCAAAAGCTGTAGGCATTCAATTGAGCCTGCTTGAGAGTCTGCTGCAGCGAGTCGATGTGGCGGCAAAAGAACGTCATATGACGCGCTCAGCGTTCATCACGCTGGCTGCCGTACATGAACTTGAGAACCGATAGGGATGGCAATCGTCCTGGGCGCGTGTACCCGGCGGGTTTTCGTGGACGGGTGACGCCGGTCGCGCTACGACGGACCTTAAGAATCGAACGCGTAGTTGCGATGTGTCGCTTCGTCCCGACTTTAGGACGCCGCCAGCCGTCTGTTGGCGAACCAGTTTGTCTCACAGTAGGAGTGCATCATGATTGACGACCAAGTGAATGCGGAAGAACTAGCGGAAAGCAGGAGACAGAGAGAAGCCGCGGAGAATGCGACGGACGATGGCATGCCTGTGGCGCCGGAACATAACGCGAGAGACGTTGGACAAATTCAATATAAGACGCCGAAGCAATGGATCAGGTACAGCAAGAAATAGCTGGGTTCAGGCCGCAGCTTTATGCAATCCTGAACGTCGTCGATTCTTGCCCGAGGCAACGACAAGTTTCTTCAGGGGTACTGATGCCACGTGCTCAGTTTGAAAAAGACCTGAACCACCTCGAACGGGTCATTCCGCTACTTGTCCGGGGAAATGCCCTTGGACTACCGTACTGGCGGCGTCGTATTACATCGCTGTCTATGCATCAGGATCTGATTCCCGATGGCATAAAGCGCGTGGCCAGACTGCTCAGATCATTCGATGAAATTGAGCACAAATCGACGTGAGGTCGACCCGCCACATCGTATTGGCCGAATGATCTATGTCGCACATGCGCTTCGGTCACAGCGTCTTCAAATCTGGCAACAGGCGATCGAATTCCCGCTTCACCACGGCGTAGCATTCGCAGACATGCCGTTCGAGACCTGGCCGGTCAAGCACCTCGATGTGGCGATGACTGCATGGCCGGCACTTTGCACGATCGCGCGACTCGGGGTGGTTTCCCCACCCATGAAGATCGCGATGCCGACGATTCCTTCCCTGCCCACGATGGCAATTTTGGCAGACGCGCCATCCTCCATCACGTATAGCAGCGAAACGATCGACGTGGTTGGAAAATAGACATGCTCGAGCTGGCCACCCGACTCGTAGACGGCCTGCCCGAGCGGCATGTCGACCTCCACGAGGTGGGGTGCGAGGCGCTGCCACTCCGCATCGGGTAGCACTGCCAGCAGTTGGTTCGCTTTCGAATCCTGAAACCTGCAGGCGATCGTGGCAGGGGCCACGGTGACGCCCCTCAAGACCGCGGCGTAGGTGGATTGGGCACGATCGCGCCGGGTTACCGGTCGAAGTGGGACGCGATAGCCGGTGGCCCGCGCAGCGCCTCGCCGCGTTGCCCATGTTCACCGGCTAGGTTCAACACCAGCTTCCGATTCATGAGCGATGCGAACGGAATGAATTGCTCCGCCCGCACCCATCAGATCGACGCGGCCACCTCACTCCTTCCCCCACCGTTGATCCCGCTTCCAGTTCGCCATACCTGCTTGCCCCGCTCGGACAACTCGCCGCAACTATGCTCCGCGTCGGCCTCCGTCCCTTCTACCGCCATCTCGCCGCCGGCCTGTTCCTGCGCCTTTTGTTTCTGCCCGTGCCGTGCCGCCACCGCTTCGTCGTGTGACCTGCCTGCGTAATTCAGGGTCATTTCGCCTGCTCCTTCAAAAACAGTCTTTGCCGCCTGGCAATCTGCCAACGTGTGTCATTTTCGAAGCTACCGTCCGAATTGCTTGCGCAGCCTGTCCATGACATGGTGTTCATCCAGCCAACGGGTCTCCCGCTTCCGGAGGAGGCTGCGTCTATATCGCCGTAGCGACGCGCCGAACAACAGCGCCAGCCCGATCACGATGCCCCACATTGCGTACGTCATATCATCCTTTTCAATTAGTTCTCGATTTACACCGGCCGACAGATTACGCGGTAGAGAAATGGCGCTTCCGTGCCCCGGCACTTCCGAAAGTCCTGTGCTAGGTCGTTCAGTGCTTATGACGCATCCATTCGCGGATCGGATGCGTGTCTAGCCAACGGACAACGGACCCGTCCTTGTGTTCTCGCCTATACCGTGTGGCTGCAAATACCGCGACGCATAGCACCACCGCAATCCCCACTACAAAGCTGATCATTGACTGGCTCATGGCAGCCTCCCTTGAGGTTGGAGCATTAGTTATATTTTAGGTGACCGGAGGAAAAGCATCAGCCGTACTCATTCACCGAGCCTCGATTTCAGGGAAACCTGCCGTTTCTGGGCACCCTCTTGCGTTTCTCACCACTGTTTCGGTGTTCTGCCTGATCTTCATCAACGTCTCGTGTCTTGCTGTCCGGTGTAACGGGCATGTCATCACCCGTCGCGTTCTCCGCCGCGTCTCGCTGTTCTTTTCGCTCTTCGAGGAAATTTGGCGCACAACGAAGGCAGCGCACGTGCAGCTTGTAACACCCTCCTTACCCGGTACGACGCGTCCCGCAGCTCATGTCTAATCAGCGGGCCCGAGGATTACATCGACAGCGGCGTGACCGGCGATCTCCGCAACAAAATAGGCCCAACGTCGGGAAAACGGGCCACCTCGGATTTTGATGCGCTCGCCGAGCGCTGCCACACCAGGAGGCTTGATGGGTCCGTCGATGCGAAACCAGACATCGAACATATCCGTCGATGTGGAAAGTAGATCAATGTGAATTTCGAACCCGCGATATTCGACTGTTCGTTGCATGAAGACCTCCGGTTCCAGCGCCGCAACAAGACGGAAAGATCAATGGTAGACCTATTTTTCTTCTGCCTTCGCCTTCAGGTGGACATCGCCCACATCTTTTGCAGCAGCCCTCAACTCGTACTGGCAGCGCCGTGACACGAGCAATTTCATTCCGGCTTGTCGAAGACGCCAGCTTCGAGATCTGGGCTGAAACGCTGCGCCCAGTCGGTTTCGTAACCGATGGGTATCCAAATTGGGTCGATACTCCCATCTATGTCTGATCCGGTCGCAGCCGGGAACTACGAGCGCACCGATTTTGAGCGAGCGCGCGACGGTAAACTGCCAGGACAGTTTTGTCATGGCTCATGCCACCCTTGATGACCCATCGCAATTTGCGTCGGTTTCGCGCGCGACCGTGAAGCGCCGGGGCCGCCTGCAGATGAATCGAAGGACGTATGTCACGTTCGGAGTACGTCTCTTCCGCCTCCAGCCGTTTTGCTCAACCATGTCATCTGCTCACGTTGTTCCGCCCGGGCATAGCGTCGCCTGATGGCGCTAACCCGGCGCCGCCACAAGCATCGATCGCGCAAGCTACGCAGACACGTAGTAGCACGACTGGTAACATCCGCGCGCCGGACAGTTGATGCGAATGGACGAGTCAGTCGATGCACAGACCGATAATTAAGGCCTCCTCTCCACAGCGGGGCTACACTATAAACAGGACAAGTCCCGGAGCAGCACCATGGCCGACGCTACCCCCCAAAGCACTTTTCGCGGTCTTCCCTTGACGCCGGAGCAGGACGCAGAAGTCAGGCACTACATAAAGAGGCAAAAGCAGCATGGCACGCCGTGGGACACGCCGGAGTTGGCGGCCATGCTTGAAGACATGCTGAAGCCACCGGGCAACGAAGACGAAGGACTCGGCGCCACCGTCGACGAAACCAGGGCAGCCGCGGAGCGGGCGACAGCTTCCATCGACGAGACCATGGAACCCATTGAGGCAGACGAGGAGCGGAATGCGGCCATGGAAACCGAAGGTATGAGGGGACCCAGACGTTGATTCCCGGACGGTGCACACGACTGGTGTCGAGATTCACCCGGCGCGTTCGGACCGTGGGATGGCCCTGTCAGTGACTCAGGGTCACATCGATTGCAGCACCGCCAGCCAGCGTTGCTCAAGCCCTCACCGACGAGAAGACGGCCCGCCGAGTACTTTGATGCACTCGTCTCGAAGCGAAGCGCGCCGCCTCACGACAAGTGAAAGAGTTCATCGGATCCAGCAGGGTGAAGGTAACTTGTGCAGCCTGGCTCAGGTCGGAGCAGAAGCCAGACGGGGATTCGTCCCTGTCACTGCGCGAAGCCGCTCGCGACGAGCACGAAAAAACAATCAAACGGACAATGCTGGACGACCCGCACAGGGATTTTGCCTGATGGGTCGAAACTTCTCAGTTAGATGGAAGGCCAGGCCGCTTTCGTCTAACGAAGGTAGATCGTGGACGCAACCCAAGTCGTGATGTTCCGCACGCTCCACGGAACTGGGTGGAAGCGCAAAGCGGCACGTAATGCGCCCCACCCGGGTAGGTTGCGCAGACGTTGTACCGGTGGCGCCATCTCGATGAGTGATCCTGTCTACGACAGGAGGAAATCGTGAAACGCGAGATGAATCTGGCATTGGCAATATTGAAGACGCTCGAGGAAAACAAGTCCCCGCACCTCAGCGAATTTGACATTGAGAGCGCGCTCAAGAATGCGTTCGACGTTTCGAACCGGGGCGTGTCGTATCACTTGAACCTGCTGGCCGACGCAAATCTCGTGCGCTCGATGGGTACAGATTGGCGGCTAACCTGGGATGGCCACGAGTTTTTGAAGGCTGCAGCCCCGAATGCGTTCGAAGACACCTAAGGTCTGACTTAAGCTCTGGAAAAGCCCCTCGGCTTTCGCGGCGACAACACGGGAGCCGGGAACCACACAGGAGCCCGCCCCAACAGGCAAGTCATCGGCCGTTTCGGCCCGCGGTTACAACTCTGTGCTGAACGTAGGGGCGGTTCCCGAATCCGATTTTTAGGAGGGCGAATTAGACGCACGGACAGGTGGTCTTTGCAGTACAATGGAGTTTATAACGAAGCGAAAGCAACCCGAGAACAACCGCGACGAGGCCAAGCATCGAATCAGCGGCGCGCACAGCAAGTTGAGCACGGCAAGCGCAAGCAAGCCGAAGTTCAAAATGACGGCGCCGAGCATAAATTTCAAACGCCCAATGCGCCTCAAACCACGGGACAGCGCGTCTGATAAGCGTCAGTCGCGAGACTGCTGAAGAGCAGTCAGCAGAAGCCGGCCAAGCGTCGGCTTCTTTTTGTTTGGCGTACGAGAAAAAGCCCGGCACCGAAGCGGAACGGGCAGACTCCATTCGATCGCCGAGCTAGGGAAACGCTGATTTGTTCCTGATCCTGGAATCGAGTGCAAGGCGCATTGCCTGCCTCAGCTCCGGTGTGGCGAGCGCGTTCGACAATCCGATCTCTTGTATTTTTTTGCCCGCTCCCATCTATAAATTATATAGGCCGGCCACACCCCTTCCCGCCCAACGTGAGGTTCGAGTGACTGCCCTTGGCCGCCCTTTCGGCGAAGTTGCCGAGGGCCGCACTCGCCTGCTAGGTGAGAGATGAAAGGAGATCCAGCCATGAAGGGTTCATTCATGAGGTTTTCTTCCGACGTATTTCCGGACTTCGAGCGGCTCCTCCAGGAGCAGATGGACGCCGTCGTTCGAAACTTTGGCGTTGCGGCCGGCATCCGTGCCGGCGCTCGGGGTACATTTCCCCCAATCAACATCGGAAGTACGGTCGACGCCATCGAAGTGGTCGCATTTGTAGCAGGCGTCGACCCGCAGGCGCTGCAGGTGTCCATCGACAAGGGCCTGCTTATCCTGAGCGGCGAAAGGCCGTCCGCCCTTGCGGACGCCGGCGAGCGCAAAATCGTCTATGCGGACGAACGGTTTGCCGGCAAGTTTCGCCGCGTCGTCAGCCTGCCTGACGATGCCGACCCGGCTCGCGTCGAGGCAAAATATGCGGACGGTTGTCTGCGCGTCACCGTGATGAAGCGCGAGTCGTCCAAGCCTCGCCTGATTCAGGTCCAGTAAGCGGAGACTGCCATGAGCGAAGAAACCCAAGTTGCCACGCGTGAACCGCAAAACGTGTCGGCCAGGAGCACGGCCGCGGCGTTGATCCCGCCCGTAGACATCGTCGAAGATGAGACGGGAATTACCATCACCGCCGACCTACCGGGCGCCTCGAAGGACCGCCTCGCAATCAAGATGGAAGGTGAACACCTGCTGATTGAAGCAGAGGCTGCCGTCGCGGCGCCGGAAGGTCTGCAACTGCTTCACGTCGAAATTGGTGAGCCGCGCTACCGCCGAGCCTTTAGATTGAGTCGCGAACTGGATGGCTCGAAGATCGAAGCCAGCTTGAAAGACGGCGTCCTGACGCTACGCATTCCACGCATTGAACAGGCGCAGCCGCGACGGATCGAGGTGCAGGTAGCGCAATAACGACGAGCAGTACCGGGGGCGGGGCTTCACTCGGCCGCTAATGTAACTTGTGGGGGAGTCTGCACATGGCAGCCAAGAATGTCATTTACGGTGACGCGGCCCGCACCAAGCTCGTTGAAGGCGTGAACATTCTTGCCAACGCGGTGAAGGTGACGCTGGGGCCGAGGGGCCGCAACGTTGTACTCGAGCGCAGCTACGGTAGACCGACCGTCACGAAAGACGGTGTGTCGGTCGCGAAGGAAATCGAACTGAACGACAGGCTGCAGAACATCGGCGCACAACTGCTCAAGGAAGTCGCATCGAGAACGAGCGACGAGGCTGGCGATGGCACCACCTCCGCTACCCTTCTCGCGCAAGCGATTGTCCGAGAAGGCTTGAAGTATGTGGTCGCCGGGCGGAATCCGCTCGACCTGATGCGCGGCATCGACAAGGCCGTGGTCGCCGCGATCGAGGAGCTGAAGAAGATCAGTCGGCCGACCACCACCAGCGGCTAGCACTTCAGACAGCTCTTTGAAGTGCGATGAACGTTTCTAAAGACCGACCCGGGGGCAGCCGCCGGACTGGGCTCGAAAGGCCGGTGAAAAGGGAATAGCGGACGCTGGGTGTGCGAACCTGGATGGCCGACTTGGGTCGCTCGCCGACGTTCGAAACACCTTGTCTAAACGCGTGGTCACGTACGAAACAATCCGAATTTTGAGGCCACCCTGTTTACGGTTTTACGCGGCGCGCTCTGCACGCTGCGGCACCGGAACAACGTCGATCGGTGAATGCCGAACAGTGCGGCGATTTCCTGCATGCTCGCGTTGCCTTCGTCCGCGAGGCGATAGATAGACAGATAGATAGATAACCCATTGTTCCAGCGGGCCGCATTCGGCTGGCTTAAGTAGCGCCTTCCTCGCCTCAGCCTGCAGCCGGCAAAAGTTCAGGCCTGCGTGCGATCGCTGGTCACCTTCCATGTCTGGAAGGCTTTGTCGCGTTTCATGTGCTGGATAAGTACCTGCTCGATAATGAAGTCTAGTGATACTTCGGCGCCATTCATGTCCTGATAGGCACGCTGGTAGGCGAGCAAGTCGGCGTGTACATCCTGCGGCAAGCTGGCTGTGACCTTCGTTTTTTCAGGTTCGCGCTTGACGATCGGCAGCAGCAGGCGCGACGACGATTTCCGGGCGGTTTTTTCACTCATGGTCGTTTCCTCAGTATGTGCGACGGATCATGTGCATGAGGCGCCCCGTCACCTGGCAGCGTTCTGCTTTTTGAAAAGCGGGTCGTACAGCAGCTCAACAACGTCCCAATCCTTCATGTAGATAATCAGATCGAGCGTCGCGTGAATCGTACGCAAGATCATCTTGTAGTCGAGCATCCGTCCGACTTCAGAAGACTTCACAAGGTCCGCGATGCGGCCCGGCGTTTCGGCCGCGCTGTTGGAGTGCGTCGAGAAGATGCCCCCGGGATGACCGGTGTTCGCGCTCTTGATGTAGTCCCACGCTGCATCGTCGCGCAGCTCGGTCAGGAAAATGCGGTCCGGCGACAGCCGCATGGTGGTTTTCAGGCACTCCCGCGCCGATAGACGGCCTTCCTGTTCTCCGTACACGAGGTAGCCGATTTCGTCGTGATCGTCGGACCCAACCTCGTGTGTGTCCTCCAGAATCAGCACCCGTTCACTGCGCGGAACATACTTCAGGAGCGTGCGTGTGAACGTCGATTTTCCCGAACCGGTCGCGCCGGCGATAGCGATGTTGAACTTGCAGGTGATGGACTGTTTAAGAAAGCGCACATAGTCGCCGCTATCGCGCAGGGCAATCATTTCCTCTTCGAACGGTGTGAGCTTCAGGGAGTCCGCAAACGTGCGGATCTGTAGCTTCTTGAAGCGCCCTTCTGCATCAAGCTCTTCGAGCGACTTGTCGACGGCCAGATGCTTCCGGATCGCGATCAGCACCGTTCCTTCGAGAACGGCCGGCGGCCAGCAGATGACGCCGCGCGAGCCGTCCGGCAACAACACATCGTTGACGGGCCGGCGCGGCAGGCCGTTGGCGTTCAACAGCGTGTTCGTGAGCTTTTCGAGATACGACCGGGTAAGAAACGGCGCATCGTGCAGGACGCGCCCCTTCGTGGTCGCACACACGAGCTGGCCGAAACGGTTCACACGCAGCTCGTAGATGTTGGGGTCGCTCAGGTACTCATTGAGCGGCCCCAGCGTCGAGAGCAACGAACGGTTGTCGAAATACTTGATGTTTGCAGGTGCGTTCATAATTGAGGCTTATCCATGGAGAGCGTGTACACGTCACTGAAATCAAGATCACGGCGAACGTAGATCATCACGCGGTCGCCCTGCTGGTCGTACAGCGTCGGCGGTATGTCGATCGTTGCGCGCAGCGCCTCGGCTGCAAGCTGGTTGGACGTGTTCGACGTGTTGTCGAGATTGAGATAGGTATTGCCGTTGCCGGACTTGTTCGTGCTGTTCGCGGCGACCTGCACGAGGGCCTGTCCGACATCTGAAAACACGGATATGAACATGGCACCGCCGAACCGGGTCCAGAAATGGGTATCGACCTGGCCGGGGATACCGGAGCTGCCAAGGGCGTTCGTGCCTGGGCTGTCGATGTTGACGAGGGTGTTGTCCGGATTGCGCACGCGAGTCCACAACACAAATACGCGGTTCTGGCCCATCTTGATGCCGCTGGCAATCTCGCCGTCGACGTGTGCGCCCTTGTCGACCAGCTTGACCTTGCCATCAGCCGAATAGACGTCGCTGCTAACCTGGCACGACACCATACCGGGCTGCGTGGTATCCAGCTCGGTCTTGGTGCCACACGGGATCATGACGCCGCTCGGCACCGTGAGGCTCGGGTGCGCGAGCATGGTTGCGTTGACCGCTTGCGGCCGTGCGGCGGTCGTGGCCCTGTCGAGCGTGTCACTGCTCTGGCTGACGCGCTGGACGGGCGACCCACCCGGCGGCGCCGGCGGGGTTGCACCGGTGTCGGTTTGTGCGCCGGCACCCTGCGCGTTGCCTGTTCCGCCCTGGCTTCGCCCCAGGCGGCGCAGGTTAGCCAGTTCCTCCGGTGAGGCCTGCTGCTGGCCTTGTGCAGCGACCTCCGTGCTGATCGCAGGGGCACGGGCTGCCTCCGGGGAACTGCTCGGTAGGGCATTCTCCGGCGTCTCGGTGAAGTGACGTTGAGGTAGCGCGCCGGCGAACGTCTGGTCGCGCTTCGAGCTGGCCGGGTCCGCGTCGGGAGCTTTCGGATGCAACGCGTGCCACGCGAGAAAACCGATCAGCGCGAGAGCCACCACGACCATCAGCAGAAGAAAGGCAGCAAGGCCCGGAACAGACCGCCTGGGACCAGCCACGAACGGCTGCCGGCCGTCCGGTACGGATTCGGGCGTGTCGTGACGGTCGGTCATCGGTTATCTCCATTGTCCTGTTTGAGCACCCGCCGAACGTTGGGCGAAACCGTACCGCTCGGGTTTGCGCCGAGCGCGGGATTGAAGTTCCGGTTGAGGACACCGATTACCTTGCCGCCCGACCGGACTCGCCACTCCCTGGCAACCAGTTCGGCGACGATGATGTTGTGGTTCGTCCCTTCGATATGGACGTTAGGTACGGTTTCCTTGCCGCTGGCGCTGATATAGGTGATGGTCGGCAACTCGGCGTTCGGGAGGAACTTGAAAGACGTGAAGCGATAGTTGTCCCACACGTTGACGGGGGTGATATCGTTCATCGCCGGATCGTAAGACCGTTCATAGCTCATGTTCACCAGCCCCTGATCGGAAGCCGTCGCGAGTGCATCCTTCACGCGCTGCGCGTTCGTCTTCGCGAGCGCCGCGCGGCGGTCGTCGTCCGGATAGTTGTAGTTCAACGCGATCGTTGCCGAACGCATTGCCCACGGCGTTCTGATGAAGCTCCCGGCCGTGTTGCCGGCACTGCCATCGTCGGCCTTTTTCGAGCCAATGAAGTGCAGCAGCAGGTGATACACGCGGCGATCGGTAACCAGCACCAGGTTCGTGTCGCTGTTCGCCTGCGTGGGCTGCACGAAAATGTGATTGCCGTTCTGTGAGAGCGCCCACGCTGCCTGGTCACCAAAGGCGTGCGTAACGTACCGCTCGCCAGGTGCAACCGTAATCGTCAGCGCGAGGCCAATCACGCAATTGACTTCAACGGTATCGATCGGGTTGTAGGTGATCGACTTGATGCGATGATCGTACGGAGAATCTTTCTTCGGGCCGACGGCCCATGCGTGCTGCACGCCCGTGAACGCGAGCGCGGCAAGCAAGGGAATCATTGCAAGGCGCATGCTCAATTCTCCGTAGCCTCGGCGTTCGGCCGGAAGGCCAGCACCTGCAACCCAAACGGGTTGATGAAGCGCTGCTTCGCGGTCATGGGCCTGGTTGCGTACCTGTACGCAACCGTCGCGATCCAGTATTTCGACGGCTCATCGCTCGGACGGGCACGATACTTTCTGGTTGTGGAGTAACGCACCGTCGCGATGCCGTGGTCGCGATCGAGAATGACCGACGAAACGTTGACCCGGGTCATTTCGGTATCGCCAAGCTTCTTGTCGGGCGCGTCCGCGCCGTTCCAGAGTTTCTGGTACCTGTCCGCAACCTCGCCGGTTGCCGTTAGGCCGATGAAGTCGTAGTCGGCCTGCGCCGAGTAGAACTCATAGCCTTCGTGGTGGATGACAAACTGGGCAATCCAGTAGCTATCAACAACCTCGCCGTAAGACGTGGTTTCGTCTGGCATCAGTGACACCTGCTGGACTGCGCCCGTCTTCGGGTCCATGACCAGCATGTGTTCCGGAATCGGCTGGCTGTAACGCCAGATGACGAAGCCTGCCAGGGCGAGCGAGAGGAACCCGAAGCCGATGGCCGAAGCGCTGACTTGCCACGCCCGCTTGCGCGATGTCAGGACTTCATCAAGCAGATCGACTTCGAGGCCTTGACGCTCTTCCTTGTACTTCTCAATGTCGTTTGCGGTGATCGGCGTCACGCCCGACTTCCCCGGTTTTCCAGGAGCCAGATTCATCATCGTGCGGTTCCTCCTGCATTTTTCGACATGAGCGACTGCGGCGTGATACGGCCCTGCAGCTCTTCGGGAATGGTCTTGTTGACGGGAACAAGCCTGGTCATGTCGGGCTCGGGCGGGGGCGTAACGTGGGCGCATCCGGCAAATGAGGTCAACACCATCAGACCGGCAGCGATATGGCGAGTGTTCATCGACTCCTCCCTGAGACGGGTTTTAGGAGCGGTTCTGCGAGCCTTAGGAGCCTCGGGCGTAACCGCTGCTGGCACTGCCGGAGCTGGTAGGTGAACTGCCGGGCGAGCTGCTGCTGCCGGAACCTGAGGACGAACTACCGCTGGAGCCCGACCCGCCGAAGCTACCGACTGATCCCTGGGAGCCTCGTGCATATGAATACCCGTCACTGGCGCCGCTGGAACTGCCGGACGATCGGCCGGCGGAACCTGACGAACCGGACCCGCTGCCGCTTCCGGTACCGCCACCGCTGCCCGAACCGCTGTTGCCGCCGCTACCCTTGCCTCCGCCATTGCCGGTCGGAGAGGGACGCGGCTGGGGAAGGTGCTGGGCGAGTTTCGTACTGACGCCGTTGGTCCATCGCGCGGCTAGATCAGGCAGGGACTTCAGGAGAACAACGGCCATAACGGTGATGATGCCGGCGGTGATGATTGCCATCAGTGCGCCTGAGTTCGGATTGGGGTTCGCCGCCGCTGAAATAGCGTTGTCGAAGAAGTGCATGAAAATTCCAAAGCTCATCGCCGTCATGGCAATGAGGAAAATGTAGTTAAGGACTGAGCCAAGCCAGTTCCCGAAGAAACTAACAAGCGGCGGGACTATCAAGAGCAGGATGAAAAATGGCCCAAAACATACGGTGATCGCCAGCAGGAATTTGGCGAGCAGGATCGAAATAGCCCCAATTCCGCAAATCAGCAGTGTGGAAATGATTACAACAATGCCGAGTATCAGCGCGACCAACCCTCGTTCTGACGTAATGCCTGCTTGATCGAACAACGTTCTCATGACCGTAAGACTGTGGTCCATCGCCGAATCGATCATGCCGGCTATGGCGCTCGTGCTGCCGCTGGCGGTAGAGCCATTCAACAGCAGCACCGACCCTAGCTCGTCTGGCAGGTGCATGGCAGTGCTCGCCAGAGTCGTTACGTACAGCCCGCCGGCACCGGCGATGGCTACGATGGCAAAATACTTGACGAACTTCTCTACGAGCTGCGACAGCGGCTCGCCGCTAGGTCGCAAGAGCGTAGCGAGGCCGTCGATGGTGAGCTGAATCGTGAGGCCAAGCGCCGCAATCGGCGCGGCCCATCCAATAATTCGACTCACATTCTCAGCAACGATTTGCGTCGTTACCGCGTCCATGTAGTTGAATATTTGGGTTACGCCATCGTAGGCCATCGCGTTTCCTCTACTTGTTGGTCAAGTTGGGCACATTGTTCGCGTCGCCGCCCTTCTTGTAATAGTCTTTGCCGTTGATATAGATATCGGACTCGGCATTGGATGCGTTCATGCACTCGGGAGTCACCGCTTTCGCGGCGTCGTCCTTGCATTGAGCTACCATCGTTTTCCGTTCCGCGTCGTGGTCTCGATACCAACTCCGCGTGTGGCTTTCCTCCTTGTTGTTGCAAGCGACGAGAACGAGAGCTACGAGAATGAGCAAACACTTCTTCATGGTGGTTATCCTTAATTGCCGGTGAGATCCGGTGCGGTGTTGGTTTCGCTGTCGTCGCCGAGCAGGTATCGTTTCTGGGCGATTGCCTGTTGCTGACGCAACAGTTGCTCTTGCGCCTGCTGCCCCATCGCCATCAGCTGAAGCTTGGCTTGCTCGCCGTGGATTGCGCCCTGTGCGGTCTGGATGCGTGCCTGCAAGTCCTCGATCTGCTTTTGCGTCGTGGCCTGTCCGATCTGCTGCGTGAGCGTTTGCATGTCGTTCAGTTCGCGCATCTGGTTGTCATAGGCCTGTTCGGTCATCGCCCGGTCATAGGCCCCCTTTGCATGGAGCTGCTGGTCGATGAATTTGAGCGCATCGCCGCGACCCATGCCGCGGATCTGATTGTCGAACTGAGAGAGGATGGACGAGGCGGAACCGGAGACGCTGGAGGTACTGTTCATCGCGTCGGAATAGACCTGACTCCAGTTCTGCGGCAGGTTCCCGCGAAGGCTCGAAATACTCATTGGCAACATGCTGCTGTAGCCTCCGACCGACCCGGTAATCGCTTCGTACTGCTGTCGCGCCTGATCGAGCTGTGCCTTTAATTGCGCGATCTGCTGCATCGCCTGAGTCACAACGGTGAGGTCGCAGGTCGGACAGGCGGTGATGATCTGCGCGTGTGCGCCGGTGCACGAGGCAGCCAGCGCGAGCGCAATTGCGGTGTGTTTCAAGAGGTTCACGACGTCTCTCCTAGTAACGGCCCGGCTTCTTACCAACGACAGCGGCGTAGTAACGAGGCAGCCACACGTCCGGATCGTCGGTGCCAAGCTCGCGAATGAGCCTTTCAAGCCGATCCGCGTTGTCCGGCGTGCCGGACAGGATGCTGAGTTCTTCATCCATGCCATCGAGCTTCATCACGGCGAGCCCTGCCTGACCGCTCTGCTTGATAAGGAATTGCCGGCTGTGCTCCGGAATGGACTTGACCGCATCGTATTCAGCTGGCGCGAGCTTCAGGCCCGCGGAGCCGATGTAATCCTCCGGGTCCGCGTCACGGTTTTCAAGCAGCATCAACGTCACCATCTGCTGGATCACGGTCTTGCCGATGCTGCTCGAAATGGCGTCATTCGGTTCCTGCGTCGAGAACACGTAGATACAGTCTTTCTTCCGGTCGTTCTTGATGCCCCGCTTGATCTCGCGAACCATGATCGGGTCATCCAGATACTGTGCAAACTCATCGAAGACCTGGATGAATCGACGCTTGCCGTCGATGGTCGATCGCACGCGGAAGTTCAGATACATCAGCATCGGCGTGCGGGTGATTGGCGCTACTTCGTCCTTACCGACGAGGAATTCCGTCAGGTCGAACGCGTTGATATCGCGCGTGCTGAAGTCCAGCGTGTCCGCGTCGTTGTCGAACAGCCAGCCGTAATCGCCGTTGCGTGTCCACGGCCTGAGCATGGCCGCCAGTGTCATCCGTTCACCTGGGCCGCGATAGGGATCGGGCAAGTGCTCCACCACGGCGGTGATGGACCGGTCGGCAAGCGGAATCAGCGTCTGTTCACCCGGGTGAGCCTCCGGATCATCGACAGGCGCCCCCATGACGGCATCGATGGCCGCCGACAGGTCGTCTACCTCGTGCTGCTCAAGTGGCTCGCCGTTCAGGGTGGTTTCGGCAAGCACACGCAACAGGCGCTTCACGAACGCGATGTAGATGCGCGTGGGGTCGAGCTGGAGAGGTTGCCATCCGGTCGGCACGCCGTCCCTAAGCACGGTGTAACGCCCCCTGAGTGCCTTGACGAGCGGATACATGCCACGGTCGCGGTCATAGATCGCCATGCGGGGACCAAGCGAAAGCTCTGTCGCCAGCGTTAACAGAACATTCAGGAGCGTCGTCTTGCCCGAACCGATGCGCCCGAAGATACCCGTCACGGCAGGCGGCCGCTTGCCGAACGAACGCTCCTTCCTGGGCGTCGAGTGGAAACTGAAAAAAACAGGTGTGCCAGTGACAGCGCGAAACAGTGCAATCGCCCTGCCCCAGGGGTTGTCCGTGGCCTTGCCGGAAAGGAAGTTGTGAAACGACGAGAAGCAGAAAAAATTCCAGCTATTGACGGGTACCGGGCGCGGCACGAACGCCGAATTGCCAGGCAGGCGGGTGTAATACGCGGCTTCCGATGCCATGCCAACCGCGCCCGCTACGACACCGCACTGGCTCAGCATGACCTTGGCCTGGCGTGCGAGTGTCTGTGCCTTTTCGGCCGTCTCCCCGACCACGTGCAGGATTCCATAGTGAAAGCCCATCACGAACCGCCCGGAAACGAGGTCATCGCGCGCATCCGTAATCTGGCTGATCTGCGAATGGCTCGGATCGCCCGTTTCGATCAGAGACAGTTGCTGGTTGCGCAGAAAGATGCGGCCGGCCGCTTTTGACATGCAGAAAAACACCTGTGTGAGAACGAATTCGAACGGGGCTTCCATCAGCAGGTTAAGCTGGCCCGGCTCGGTCTCTTCCTCGTACTCGCGGATTTCGACGGCGGCTGTGAACAGATTGCGGTCGATGGTACGGATCTGGATCACGTCGCCAAACAGCGAACTGACGGGGCGGTTCGTCATCAGGTAATCCCGGATGCGGCCCCGGCACACCGGCACCGGCGACCATTCGCCGTTCGCGAGGAACCCAAGCCATTCCAGCGCGCGAGAGAACACATGGCGCTGCGCCGGTGGTGCCGGGTGAGGTGTCGCGCCGTCATCGGCGGCTGGCAGGTTTGCGAGAAGGTCGCCTTCGATATCGTCGTCCAGCTCATCGGCCGCATCGGTGGCGTCGTCCTGTTCTTCGATGAGAATGCCTTCCTTGTCGCGGTAGTAGAGGCCGAGCGGTTCAATGCCATACGAACGCATCGCGCCGGCAAGCTGCGTGGTGATATCTTCGAGCGCCGCGATTGCCTGCTTTTGCCGCTCGTGCAGCTGCTCGCGCGAGGGCCGGTCGAAGCGGGCGAGGAATTTTTGTGTCAGGTCACCGACCGGGTTGTAGACGACCGTCAGATACAGGTCATTCGTCATCAGCGGCGTCTGTTCGAAGCGCTTCTGAAGTTTCGCGTCCAGTTCGCGTGCAAAGCGCGTCCTGAAGTTCCCGGCCGGATAGCTGTCGGTTTCGTGATGATGCAGATGCGTCCAGAACTTCACGTGTTCGTTACCGATCTGCTTCGCCACGTGGTTCAGGTCCAGCACCCATGACCTGAGCGTTTCATCATGGGCGCTCTGGTGCGTACGACCCGGGACGCGGAAGACGATCAGATATTCGGCGCTAATCGTGCTGATGATGGTGTCGGTGAGGTGCTGCGAATAGGGTATGTTCTTCACGAAGGAAGGCTCCTTCGCGAAAGTCTTGGTCTTGCTGATATTCCGGATAGCGACGGCCATGCTATTCCTCGCCTCGAATGTCGTTAATCGACGGTGCGGCGTAATCGACCGGCGAATAACTGGACCCGCCCCACAGCCGCGTGAAGGCGGATTCGTACATGTTGCGGACCTTCGTTTTCAGCCACAGACCGATGATGCGGAACATGCGGTCGTCGTATTTCGTGATGCTCCATTCGATGAGCCACATGCCGCTGAACACGAGCAGCGCCCAGAGGTGGATCACCATGAACAGGGACGCCGAAAACATGAAGGTCAGGACGAACACGTTGCGAGGGATCAGCAGCCATGTCGCGACGCGCGTCGCCCCCTTGAAGAGTGGAAATTTCCTGGCCATCAGACGAGGCCGAAGAAACCCACGATCGCCGATGCGGAGCCGATGATGATCAGGCCCAGAACCGGGTTGACTATCTGATGGAACTTGATCAGGTGGAAGAAGATGCCGGCGCCGATCGCGACGATGCCCAGAATGCACGCGGCGGGAATCCAGAGCATCACCCATGAGTGCATCGAGTTCAGTGACGACGCTCCGGTGTCAACAGCCAAGGCCTGACTCGCTGCGACCAATGCAAGGGTGCCAGCGGCGAGTTGTGCAACTTGCATGTGCTTTTTCATCTCTGGTTCACTCCACGGCTAAGGTCTCGGATTCCCATTCGAAATCGGACAAGGACAACCGGCACTCCTTGACGCCTACCTTTGTGTCGATCCAGTCGACCAGGGCGCGCAGGTCGGACCATGTCCTGGGCTCGATGTCCTTCTTCACCCGGATCGCGCACGTGTACGCCTGGCCGGCGTCGTTCTCGATGTCGAGAAGCGGTATCCACTCGCGTTTTTCGATCCGGTGGATCGCGACACACACAACCCGCCAGTCACGCAGGATGCTTTCGAGCTGGCTTTGCATCGCGAGATAAACGACTTTCTGTTTCATTGGTCTCTTTCCTTCGTTGAGGTCCGGCGTAGGTACGCGCCAATTTCGGGGTGGGCGAATGCGCCCGCTTCGATCTGACCTGCCGCACCGGACTCGCCGAGCTGCGTACGCACGTTGGACGGGGGCGGGTTCTGCTGCTGGGAGAGTTGCGCCGCGGATGGCACATGTCCGGCGGCGGCGGCGGCGTTGCTTGCGCTCGAATTGCTCGAGACGTTCGGGTCGATTGGACCATCGAGCAAGGCCGGGATTTTCAGCTTGACCTGTGCGACGACACGCTTCACGTAGCCGTTTGCAAAGCCCTTCTGCTGGTTGCCTGTGTTGTAGCAGGACAGCGCCCGCTGCAAGGCCGCCTGCCCCGCCCCTACCTGCTGGACAGCGCGCGAGTAGCAGTCGCCGAGAACCTGTGCGCCCGCACGCAGATTCGTGCAGGCGTCAAGCACTTGTGCACCGGTGACACCAAGCCTGCGAAAATTGGCCGAGTTGATCTGTGCATAGCCAACGTCATAATTCCAACCGCGCGCATCGAGCCTGGCGATCGCATCGCGGGCCTCCTGCTCGGTGGTGGGCTGACGTTCCAGGCTGTGCCCGCCATTTACGTTGATAGCGAACGGGTTGTTATGCGACTCGGCGCTGACGAGGTACGCGACCGTAAGGGGGTGCACGTCCGGCGCGCACGTGCGGGCCAACGTCAATATCTGCGGAGACAAGGTTGGCTGCGCCTCCCCGCAAGGGGAAGCGTCAAGATTGGCACGAGAGTGAGTGCGGCGTACTTATTCACACATCCTCTTACGCATAAAACGGACAGAGTATATTATGGGATCGTGATCAGTGACAGGCAAGGACAAAAATGCAAACCGGCGTCTTGTCAACAGGCAGGATGGAACCGTGATCGAGTTCGTACCTTTTCCATCGAAGACGGCCCCAGGAGGCGAAGCGCGTTATCGCGATCCAGCGAACCCCCTTAACACCTGGTCGGGTTGGGGCCAACGCCCTGCGTGGCTCGTCGCGTATCTCGACCGTGACCGGAAGCTCGAAGAATTCGCCATCCCGAACGCGACACCGATCACGAGACCGACCTATCGTGATCCAGCGAACCCGCGCAATACGTGGTCCGGTTTTGGTCGGCGGCCAAGCTGGCTCATGGCGTATCTGGACGCCGGCCGGTCGCTGGAGGAATTTGAAGTGAAAACGAAAGGATCTGAGGACATGGGACAGGTCATTCCAATTGAAACGGGTAAGCGTGTACGCCGCATGCGACGATTCGCAGTGGTGCGCGAACGCGTCGCCCGGTTTGCACCGGCGCGGTCCGTTTAATTGGTCGCCTGTTGCTTGATACCGCGTGGTTGTTTATCGCGGGAGGTCTTCGTTTTTTCGGCCGCTATATTCGTTTCGCATTGACGTGTGCTGTCCTGGTTGCACTCGTCGCGCTCGGCGTCGAGTACTTCCATCACTGGCCCCACCCCGGAATGCGGTCATCGCGACGTGCGCGGCGATTGCACTGTTAGGCCTGCGTGAAGCACTGTATCGGCTCGAACGCCTTGCGTCTGACCATCCCCCTCTGTGGAGATAGCGCACCATGAAGAAAGCCCTCTCATCCGTTCTCGCGCTTCTGCTTGGTCTGTCCGCCACGACCGTTGCATCGGCATCGTCCTGTGAAAGCCTCATCTGCATGGCCGGCAAAGTCCAGGGCCAGTCAGGCGGCGATGACTGCAACCAGGCTATCAAGGATTTCTTTTCGATCAAGCGCTACCATCACGGTCACCTTGACCTTGGCCGACAAGCGATGCACGCCGGCAGTTTCTTGATCAATGCCGGGCTCGCAGCAGAACGCAAGCAGCGTGGACGAGATCATCAGTCAGTTCGGCACGGTTGAATGACCACTGTACGTTTACACACATGTGCATGCCTTGCACCTACCTGCATTGACAGCTAACTGCATTGTCAGCTTGTATTTCTCAGTAATCCTGGTAAATCGAAGCCGACAAAAAAGGGAGAGAAGTTGACCTTCTCTCCTTTTTTGCCTTGCTGCGGCGGCTATAGAGCCTGCTCCCTAGAACCCGACTTCCTCGTCGCTGACAGTCTCATTCGAGCGCTGCGGTAACACATCCAGCGCGATGCGGACTGAATTATCTGCATTGCGCGTGCGCCGGCCAAAGACGGTCAGACGCGGTGCAGCTTCCCATTCCTTATCCGAGTGCTCGTTCTTCACGTCGGGGCTCATCGGCAGGACAACCAGGTAACCAGTGTAATCTGGTGACTTGGTGCCCTTCTTCTCGTTGCGAAAAAGTCGCCCTGAATAATGGACTTGCCCCTTCGCGCCGATCGAGAGATCGAGATACCGCGTATCCGTTCCGTTTTTTGCGTCCTTCAGGAAGGCCGACAACGGAACGGACACTCCTTCGAGCTTGATCGACCCGGTAAATGTCGGGCCATTCTCGCGGGCGTGGTCCTCGTCCACGGAAACAGCACAGCGGTGGTACGGGTAGCTTCGGTCAGCATGATGAACCTCCTTCAAGGTTATGAAAAAGAGGCCATCCGGGAGCGTCGAGAGACGGTCCACGGATAGCGCGGATCGTCTTTCGACAGGGCAAAGGTAGGACAAAGGCGGAAATACTCAAGCCTGTTCGGAATTGACCATCAGGCGATTCCGATACTCGACGATCTCGTACGGGCCACAGGCGAAGAACGTATTAAATTTTCGACGTTGCGTTGCGACAGTAATACCGTTAATTCGCCGCGTGGGCGCCGCTTCGTCGACGCCAAGGACGAGTGCGCACCGCGCGCAACCGGTTGTCCGGTCCCTGCTGCCTCCGTGTACGTACGGACCGGCAGACGGGCCGGGCGTGCCGGCACTGGCACCAATCAGGAGAAATCGACCGTGCGACCCAGCCGACCCCGTTCCTGCAACGCGATGACGTCGCGTCGTTCACTGCGACGCTCCTATGATGCAGGCCATGGCCGTCGGCACCTGCGTGAAGTTCCGGCGCTATGGCGGCCCCGAACAGCTCGTGCATCTCGACCAGCGCAGACGGACCGACTGATCGAAGGGCTGGAGTCGTACTACCGGCACGGCCGTCATACCAACTTTACGTATACCTGCACTACATCCCGAAGAAGCGCAGGCCCTGCCGCATCGCACCCATACACACGATGTGAACATGCAGCCGAAGTTCAGAGACGGCGAGGCAGGCGGATCACCCGCCGGACCGACGTGCTTCACAGTTCGCTGTCCGATAAAGGCGAGTTTCTCGTCTATGACGTCGACCTTGCCAGTGGTGAGCGGGCAGAATTCCGGCTGCACGAGTGCGTGGCCCACAACATGCTCAGCTTCATGATGAACATGATGATCAATGGCGCCCGCCTGACGGGCGAGGTTCAGGGCGCGCCTGAGCGCGACAATCTGAAAATATCACTCGCAGAGCCAATCTCCATCGGGGAGGGTTGGAATTGAAATGACGGAATTTTCTGCGGTTCCAGCGTAAACCGCTACCGGTCCTGAAGCGCCCGCCGCGCGGGCTCGCCCAAAGAGATAGGGTGGCTTCAAACGCAGTCGGCATCAGCGCGTATGCCGTCAGCAGTCTCGTGCACCGCCAAGGGCGGATAAATCGGTTCATCCCCTCGTCATCATTAACTCCCGGCACCTGTTTGGTACCAAACAGCTATCCGATAGCCATCTGGAAACACGCCCTACTTCGAGCTCATCGTTGTGGACGAAGGGCACCATGAGCGCCCGCGCGAGCACCTCCCCAAAGGGCACTTGCAGGTCAAGCGTCGTTGTTTCCGCGCCGGCCCCGCACATTCGACACGGCCTTTTCGAGGTTTGTGACGTCTTTGGGATCGAGATGCGAAAGGGGCCGGTTGAAGGCAATTAGCGCCTTGAATGTTGCTGCCGATGCACAGTTGCCGACGTGGCCGTGACCCGGGTCGGTGAGCTCGCAAATGCCGCCAATTTTAGAACGAGGTCGACCGCGGGCCGATTCACGTGAATCTTGGCTTCTGGATCAAAACGGGAGTCGGCGACAACAGGCAGGGTCAGCTGTTGCGGTTGATTGGCCATGTTAAACGAGCCTTTGCTTGCAGATCGACGCGACACCAAAGGTAAGTCCGACGAGGTGAGTCTTTTCAGGGAACGACGGTGAGCTTATTCAGGGGACGCGTTGCGTCCGCCAGCTAACAGCCGTGCGTCCCACATCACTGCCTGCGGCGTGGAGACGACCAGCCGCGCCGCGTCCGGATGCGCGGGATTGACCACGGCATTGCATTCCGCTCGCGCCACCACTGACGGCACCACCAGCACCGCCGACCGCGCCTCCTCGATCCACTGGTCGCCAAAACGGCGTGCGGCCTGCACATCCGGCGCATCCCAACCAACGGGCAGATCCTCGACGTTGACGCGTTCGATCGACACGTCCTCCGGCACCCGCGCTTCGACCCATACGTGGTG